>JAYUUH010000661.1:0-6705 GCA_043754745.1 Lysobacter sp. | reverse complement strand
CACAATGCGTTCATCCAAACTCAATTCTTGATAACTTCTCATCAGTGCAACATACCTACTTCTGTCAGGGTGTTGCACGTGGAGATTGAAGCCGCCCTACGTATCGTTTATCTCAACGCATTAGTTTCTTTCTGGCAGATAAGCCTGATCGCCGCAATGCATTGTTTAAAGAAGTAAAAAAATGCTACCAATTTAGATCAAAAATCGTTCATGGGATGAGGAATTCAAAATCGTTAAAAAATCAACAAGACACTCTTTTGATGAGATCAGAATCGTTAATTAGAGAGTCTTTGACTCGCATTCTGACTGATGCGAGCTTGGTTTCAGCATTTGACGCAAAGGGTAGAGACGAATACTTGGAATCTTTAGTTTTTGGCAAGTTGGTGCCGTAGCATCGTAGGGTGCAGTAAGCGCAACTCGTAACCCGGGCTTCATAGGGCGAGCTCAAGCGCCCCGTGAGCGAAGCGGCGAGTCGCGACTTGCGTCGCTCCCATAAACAGCAAAGGCGAAAAGCATGGCGACTTTCGTCGCTCCTACACAGTGCAGAGGCGCGGGATGCCGTGCATTTTCCCCCTTTGGAAAAGTGGGCGGGCAATCGCGGAGCGATTGACGGGGGATTTGCTTTTCGGCCGGGCGCCGCCATTAGCGGATACGTCGGCATGGTGGGGTTCGCTGCGCTCACCGCCACCCTACGTGCGGTTGCTTTGCGCACGGCTTTTCTCGCGCGCTTCGCGATGAGCGGTTTCGGCCAGCACCTTGAACTGGCGTTCGCGTTTGAGCCACAGATCGTTGCTGCTGTCTTCTTCGGCTTCTGTGTTCGGGATCTGGCCGAAGGCGATGCGCATCGGGGCGGCCTGCTGCGACAAGGCGTTCTGCATCGCGCCGAAGTAGAGGGCGTTGTTGCCGTAACGTTGATTGATCTTGTCGAGCACCACGCTCATCTCGCGGCTGCGGTGGCGTTCGGGCATCAGTTCGCCGCTGACGCTGCCGCGCGCTTCCAGCTGCACCAGCGTCACCGCCACCGACAGCGGCGGGTAACGCTTCGGGTTCCAGCGGCCGTTGGCGAGCGCGCGTTCCAGCGGTTCGAGTTCGCGGCCCAGCAGTTTGAGGAAGGTTGGTGTGTCGTCGATCGGCCCGAACGACAGGTCGCGCTCGAAGCGCTTGTCCTTGCCGACGAAGCGGATGCGGATCGCGAGGCCGCCGGCGAGGAATTTCTCCTTGCGCAACCGCATCGCGGCTTTCGCCAGCAGTTTGAACAGCACCGAGCGCGCGCCGTTGTAGTGACGCAGTTCCGGGCCGAGCACGTGCGAATGGCCGACCGAGCCGCGCTGGCTTTCGCGACGCGGCAGATGGAAGCCGCGCAGTTGCAGCCAGTAGCGTTCGCCTTCGATGCTGCCCCAGGCGGCGCGCAGATGTTCCCGGCTGGCGGCGCACAATTGTTCGGTGGTGTAGATATCGGCACGTTTCAGCCGGTCCTCCATCGACGGCCCGATGCCGCAGAAATCGCGCAGTTCCAGCCGATGCAGCGCATGCGGCAGGTCGGCCATTTCCAGCACCGTCAGCCCGTCGATCTTCTGCATGTCGGAGGCGGTCTTGGCGAGGAATTCGTTCGGCGCGATACCGATCGAGCAGCGGATCGCGTCGAAGCCGCGGTCGAGCAGGGTGCGTTTGATGTTGCGGGCGATGGCTTCGGCGTTTTCGCGCTGGCGCTCGCGGCCGATCAGCCAGCACGGCACTTCGTCGATCGAGGGCGCTTTTTCGTGATGGATGCAATCCTCGATCGCCTCCATCAGTTGGTGATGCACTTCGACGTAGCGCGCCGGCCGCGCTTCGATCAGCACGATGTCCGGACAATTTTTGCGTGCCTCCCGCACCGGCGTGCCGGTCTTCACGCCCAAGCGCTTGGCTTCGGCGCTGGCGGCGATGCAGCAGGTGGTTTCGGCCATCACCGGCACCACGGCGATGGGGCGGCCGCGCAGGCGCGGATCGTCCTGCTGCTCCACCGAAGCGAAGTAGGAATTGAAATCGACGAAGAGGCAGCGCAGGGTCATGGGCGGTTCGCAGCGGGTCTGCGGCACGTCCGCCCCAACGGGTCGTGCGGTAATACATGGAGGAACAGGAGTGATGACGCGACCCGGTCGCCGGAGCCGGGCCGTCAGTATCGCATTGCAGCCATCGATGGAGAGGGCTGTAGAGCGGGCTGACCAGCCATTCGGCTATTGAACACCAGCCCGCTGCCACCTTTCCGGACAGGAAGCAGCGGGCTGAAGCCCGCTCTACGGGTTTTGAATCGACGCGTTACAGCACCTTCGGCGGCTGGCCGCCGACGATCACCACGTCCGCCGGTCGCCTCGCGAACAGGCCGACGCTGACCACGCCGGGGATCTGGTTCAGGTCGCGCTCCATGCCGACCGGGTCGGCGATGGCCAGGCCGTGGATGTCGAGGATCCAGTTGCCGTTGTCGGTGACCACGTCGTCGCGCCACACCGGCTGACCGCCGGTCAGGCGGAGGATCTCGCGCGCGACCAGGCTGCGCGCCATCGGCACGACTTCCACCGGCAGCGGGTAACGGCCGAGGATGCCGACCTGCTTGCTGGGGTCGATGATGCAGACGAAGGTCTTGCTGGCCTCGGCGATGATCTTTTCGCGGGTGAGGGCCGCGCCGCCGCCCTTGATCAGGCGCCGGTGGCCGTCGCATTCGTCGGCGCCGTCCACGTACAGGGCCAGCGGGCCGGTGTTGTTGAGTTCCAGCACGTCGATGCCGTGCTTGCGCAGTTGCGCGCTGCTCTGTTCGGAGCTGGATACGGCGCCCTGGATGCGGTGTTTCATGCTGGCCAGGCCGTCGATGAAATAGGCGACGGTGGAGCCGGTGCCGACGCCGACGATCATGCCCTCCTCGACGTATTCGAGGGCTTTGAGCGCGGCCAGTTGTTTCGCTTCGGACATGGGGGAGGGTTACTCGAGGGAGAGAATGATTTTCCACTGCGCGGCGGTGACCGGCAGCACGGACAGTCGATTTCCCTTCCGGATGAGCGCGAACTCCTCGCCGAGCCTGTCGGCCTGCGCACGCATGTCGTCGAGCGTGATCGCGCGCTTGAGCGTGCGCACGTAGCGTACGTCGACCAGGTCCCAGCGCGGTTCTTCGCGCCTGGATTTCTCGTCGTGATACTTCGACTTGGGATCGAACTGGGTCGGGTCCGGATACGCGGTGGCGGCGACTTCCGCCAGGCCGTAGACGCCGGGCACCTCGGCATTGGAGTGGTAGAACAGCACGCCGTCGCCGAGTTTCATGCTGCGCATGAAATTGCGCGCCTGGTAGTTGCGGACCCCGGTCCAGGGCTCGACGCCGACGCGGGCGAGATCGTCGATGGAAAAGTCCTCGGGTTCGGACTTCATCAGCCAGTAGTGTTTGCGTGCGGTCATGGTGCTGAGGGCGTCAGGGGGAAGGTGTCGGATTCGGTGCAGACCGCGTCCAACGGCACGTCCCAGGGTTCGGTAGGCAGGGCGTCGACGCGCTGGACCGCGAAACCGGCGCCGACCAGCCACGGCGGCGGCGCAGGACGGTCGCGGCGGAAGGCGAGGCTGCGATCGTACCAGCCGCCGCCCATGCCCAGCCGTTGGCCGCGGGCGTCGAAACCCACCAGCGGCAGCACGATCATGGCCATCGCCCCGGCCGGCAGCGCTTCGGCTTCGGCCGGCTCGGGAATGCCGAAGCGGTTGGCGACCAGCGCCTCGCCCGGGCGCCAGGGCGCGAACCGCAGCAGGTCGTCGTCGCCCAGTACCGGCAGGCAGTAGCGGACCTCGGCCGGCAGCCGCATCTGCCAGACGTGCAGGGCGATCTCGCCGTCCATGGCCCAGTAGCCGGCGACGTGGCCGCCGGTCGGGGCGAACGGCAGCGCCAGCAGGCGCGCGGACAGGGCCTCGGCGGCGGCGATGCGGGTCGCGGGCGGCAGTTGCCGGCGGCGGTCGCGCAGCGTGCGGCGCAGGGCGGCGCGGTCGTCGGTCATGGCGTCTCCGCGGTGTGGGGTTGTGACGATACGCATCGGCGGTTTCGACCATGAAAGGTGCGCAACGAAAAGCCCGCGCGCGGCGGGCTTTCGTGGCTCGGGGAGCCGCCCTCGCGGAGCGCGTTCGAGCGGGAACCTGTCAGGGAAACCTGCTTCAGCGCTGCGCCTCGATGCGCGATCCATCGCGGCATGGATACCGCGACGCGGCATCCGGAAAAAGACATCCTCCGCCATTGACGATGCGTGCTAAACGACCTTGAACCCGGGGTTCAAGTGGGGACGCTCTGGTTCCATCGGGCTTCCCGCTGCGAGGCGGACATGCACTCCCGGATTCCGTTACATCCCCGTGGTCGTATTTAAGGGCCAAGGTGTATGTTTGGCACGCCGTCGTTCAAGGCAGAGGACGCGAATGCAGTATAGGCGCGCGCTGCGGAAGCGCAAGCCATGGAAGCGGAATCGATCGGAGGCGCGAAAATTTTTCGTACGAAATCCCGGTATTTGAAGGGTTTCGGCGCGGTTCAGTCCACGGAGGGAAGCGTGTCGATCCGATGGTTCAGCGCGATCAGCGTGCGTGCGATCTCGCGGTCGCGCAGCACGTTTTCGTTACGGAGTTGTTCCAGTTCGTGCGCGAGGTTCAGTGCCGCCAGCACCGTGACGCGATCGATCGCGGCCATGCGATTGCTGCCCCGCACTTCGCGCATCTTGGCTTCGAGCAGGCGCGCGGCCGAGAGCAGACTGTCGCGTTCTTCGGGATCGACGCCGACGGTGTATTCGCGATCGAGAATCCGGATGTTGACCGCTTCGCTCATGGACGACCGCTCACGTGTGCTGTTCCAGCGACTTCAGGCGCGCGATCATCGCCTCGACCCGCGAACGCGCCTGTTCATTCTTGGCGAGCAGCTGCGAACGGTCGTTCGCCAACTGCTCCTGTTGCTGGCGGAGGCTGCGGTTCTCTTCGCTCAGCCGCTGCACGCGCTGGGCCAGCGTCTCGACGCGGTCGGCGAGCGCGCGCAATTGGGAGATCACTTCGGACGTGTCCATCCCGGCACGATAGGCAGGCGGTCGTCGGGGGTCAAGCGCGATCGCCGGGGGGCTGCAGCGGCATGGTGGGCACCGCGCCGCTGGCCCTGGCCGGCGCCCAGCCGCGGATGAACTGCAGGCAGGCGTCGGGGTCGACCGGGCGCGACAGCCAGTGGCCTTGGATCTCGTCGCAGCGGAAGTGGTCGAGGAAACGCAGTTGGGTCTCGGTCTCCACGCCCTCGGCGACCACGGTCAGGCCCAGCGAATGGGCCATGGTGATGACGGTGGTGGTGATAGCGGTGTCGTCCGGGTCCCGGTTCAGGTCGGTGATGAAGGTCTTGTCGATCTTCAGCGTGGTGATCGGCAGGCGCTTGAGGTAGGCGAGCGAGGAATAACCGGTGCCGAAATCGTCGATCGCCAGCGATACGCCCATGTCGCGCAGGGCCTGCAGCTTGGCTGATGTCTGTTCGGCGTTGGCCATCAGCACGCTTTCGGTCAGTTCCAGTTCCAGCGCGTGCGGCGGCACGCCGGTGTCGACCAGCACCCGGCGCACGATCTCTGAGAAATCGCCGCGCAACAACTGCAGCACCGAAACGTTCACCGCCATGGTCAGGTCGGTCATCCCCGCCTCGCGCCAGCGGTGCAGGGTGCGGCAGGCCTCGCGCAGCACCCATTCGCCGATCTCCAGGATCAGGCCACTTTCCTCGGCCAGCGGGATGAACTGGATCGGCGGGATCTCGCCGTATTCCGCGCTGGTCCAGCGCAGCAGCGCCTCCACGCCGGTGATGCGGCGGGTGGCGAGCGACAGCCGGGGCTGGAACACCAGCCGCAGTTCGCCGCGGTCCAGCACCTTTCGCAGCGCGCCGGACAGCTGTGCGCGGCGGCGATTGGCGATCTCCATGCTGTCGTCGTAGCGCACGAAGGTGCGGCGGCCGGCGGCCTTGGCCTGGTACATGGCGGTGTCGGCCTGCTTCAGCAGCTCGGTCGGCACCTGGCCGTGGTCCGGGTAGAGGCTGATGCCGATCGACGGCGAGATCACTACTTCCTGACGCTCGTCCAGCACCAGCGGCGCCTCGAAGGCGGTGATGACCTCGCGCGCGATCTTGTCGGCGTCGCCGGGTTGATCGAGGTCTTCCAGCACCACGGTGAATTCGTCGCCGCCCAGCCGCGCCACGGTCTGGTGTTCGCCCACGGTGTCCTGCAGGCGCATCGCCGCGGCGCGCAGGATGCGGTCGCCGACGGTGTGGCCGAGCGAGTCGTTGATGTCCTTGAAGCGGTCCAGATCGAGGAAGAGCACGGCGACACGGTGGTTCTGTCGGCGCGCACGCACGATCGCCCGCGACAGCCGTTCCGACAGCATCGCCCGGTTCGGCAGGTTGGTCAGGGTGTCGAAATTGGCGAGGTAGCGCAGTTCCTGTTCGGCGCGCTTCTGCTGGGTGATGTCGGAGATCACCGCGATGTAGACGCGCTGCTCGCCGTAGATGCCCTCGGCGGCGCTGGATTCGATCGAGCACAGGAATTCCTGGCCATTCTTGCGCCGCTGCCACACTTCCCCGGCCCAATGACCTTCATTCGCCAGCTTCTGGCGCAGATGGCCGTAGAAAGCGGCATCGTGCTGCGGGCTGTCGAGCATATTGGCGCCGTAGCCGATGACTTCGCGTTCGGTGTAGCCGGTGGT
>JAYUUH010000660.1:0-2279 GCA_043754745.1 Lysobacter sp. | reverse complement strand
GGCTACGAACCCAAAGATTTCGAATCCCGCCTCTACGCCGAATGGGAAACGAGCGGCGTCCTCGCGCCGCAGGGCGACGGCCCGGCCTACAGTATTTTGTTGCCGCCGCCGAACGTCACCGGCACCCTGCACATGGGCCACGCCTTCCAGCACACGCTGCAGGATGCGCTGATCCGCTATCACCGCATGCGCGGCTACAGGACGCTGTGGCAGATGGGCACCGACCACGCCGGCATCGCCACCGAAATGGTGGTGTCGCGCAATCTGCAGATCGCCGGCGCCGGCGAAACCCGGGATTCATTGGGCCGCGACAAGTTCATCGACAAGGTGTGGGAGTGGAAGACCCAGTCCGGCGGCACCATCGAACGCCAGATGCGCCGTCTCGGCACTTCCGGCGACTGGTCGCGCAGCGCGTTCACGATGGACGATGGCCCATCGGCCGCGGTGCTCGAAGCCTTCGTGAAACTGTACGAGGAAGGCCTGATCTATCGCGGCCAGCGCCTCGTCAACTGGGACCCGGTGCTGAAGACCGCGATCTCCGATCTGGAAGTGGTGAGCGAAGAGGAGGACGGCTTCCTGTGGTCGATCGCCTATCCGCTGGCCGATGGCGCCACCTACGAACACGTCGAGCACGATGCCGACGGCAACGAGACCCTGCGCGAGACCCGCGATTACCTCGTCGTTGCGACCACGCGCCCGGAAACGATGCTGGGCGACACCGCGGTGATGGTGCATCCGGAGGATGCGCGATATGCGCATCTGATCGGCAAGACGGTGACCCTGCCGCTGTCGGATCGCAAGATCCCGATCATCGCTGATGACTATGTGGATCGTGCGTTCGGTACGGGCGTGGTGAAGGTTACGCCGGCGCATGACTTCAACGACTATGCGGTGGGCCAGCGGCACAAACTGCCGATGATCAACATCTTCACGCCGGATGCGAAGGTCAACGACGCATCGCCGGAAAAATATCGCAGTCTCGACCGCTACGACGCACGCAAAGCCGTGCTCGCCGATCTCAAAGCGGCCGAACTGCTAATCAAAACCAAGCCGCACAAGCTGCAGGTCCCGCGTGGCGACCGCACCGGCCAAGTAATCGAGCCCTACCTCACCGACCAGTGGTTCGTGGCGATGGACGGCTTTGCTCGTCGCGGACTTTATCTGGCTGAAAATGGATTCGTGCGATTCGTGCCGCCGAACTGGATCAACACCTATCGCCACTGGATGGAGAACATCCAGGACTGGTGCATCAGCCGTCAGCTGTGGTGGGGTCATCGCATCCCGGCGTGGTTTCCCGCTGACGGCAGCAAAGAAATCGTTGCTAACGATTGGCATGAAGCCTACAAAATTTTTGCGCAGCGCATAGGTGAGAAAGGATTAGTTGTTCACGCTGCAATAGCAGTCGCTCACGACGAAGCAGCGCTTCAAGCGCTCCTGAAAAAAAGCGGACATGAATCGCTGATATTGAATCAAGACAACGACGTCCTCGAAACCTGGTTCTCCTCCGCACTGTGGCCGATCAGCACCATGGGCTGGCCGGACCCGGAGAAGATGCAGGCGCTGGAGTTCGATCGCTTCGTGCCCAGCAACGTGCTCGTCACCGGCTTCGACATCATTTTCTTCTGGGTCGCCCGGATGATCATGATGACCGATCACTTCACGCCCGAAAATCCGAGCGAAGCGCTGCGCGTGCCGTTTCACGACGTGTACATCACCGGCCTCGTCCGCGACAAGGACGGCCAGAAGATGTCGAAGTCGAAGGGCAACATCCTCGACCCGCTCGACATCATCGACGGCATCACCGTCGACGAACTGGTCGCCAAGCGCACCACCGGGCTGATGAAGCCGAAGGACGCGCCGAAGATCGAGAAGAACACCCGCAAGGAATTCCCCGACGGCATCGCGCCGCACGGCGCCGATGCGCTGCGCTTCACCATGGCCGCGCTGGCCGGCCCCGGCCGCGACATCAAGTTCGACATGGCGCGCTGCGAGGGCTACAAGAATTTCTGCAACAAGTTGTGGAACGCGACGCGGTTTGTGTTGATGAATACTGAGGGGGTTTTCGCCCCCCTCTCCCTCCGGGAGAGGGGCTGGGGGTGAGGGCTCGGTATCGCCGGGAGTTTCGGCGCACAACGAACCCTCATCCGGCGCTTCGCGCCACCTTCTCCCGACGGGAGAGGGGAGCAAAAAGCCCTCGCTGTTCATCAGCACGAACCGCGTCGCGTTCCACAGTTTGTTGCAGAAATTCTTGTAGCCCTCGCAGCGCGCCATGTCGAACT
>JAYUUH010000659.1:0-6717 GCA_043754745.1 Lysobacter sp. | reverse complement strand
TGCGTTCATCCAAACTCAATTCTTGATAACTTCTCATCAGTGCAACATACCTACTTCTGTCAGGGTGTTGCACGTGGAGATTGAAGCCGCCAAGCTATATCCGAAAGTCCAAAAAATCCATTCCACAAGTTTAATTTTGCAGCTTTGAAGGAGCGCATGGGGAATAGTAAGGCCGCTGTTGCGGAATTCGAGAATGCGTTCAATCAGTTAGAAGATGGAGAAAAAGTTCGATTCTCGCCTTATCTGGGCATTTTTGCGCGAGCTGCAGTTCGTCTCGCTGAAATCCAAGGAATGAGCTTTGATCGCGCCTATGAAGTTGTTGCACTGGCAGAGAGCGCAGATCCTTCCCCTGTTTTGGTAAATAAAGATGAAATTTCAGGTTTGCGTCGAAGGTTAGAAAAATTAAGGCTATAAGGCGTAACCCGCGCAGCGGTTTCTGCCGCAGAGATCACAGCCTACCGGTATCCGCGGAATAGCCCTGGGCGGTTCCGCCCAACGAAACGTCCGCTTGGGTCAGTACAACATCAACGCTAACCTTTCCACAGGCGCACCCATGTTCCATAAATCAATGCTGTTGCTAGGTCTCTGCACCCTCTCACTGCCCCTGGCCGCCCAGGACACCGATTCCTCCGACCAATTGGACACCGTAGTAGTGACCGGATCAAGGATCGGTTACGACGATTTGCTCGACACCCCGGCAGTGTCGCTGACCAAGCCCGGCGACTACCTGCTGCAGACCATCGTGCTCGGCAACGACAGCCGCGATGCGGAGATGCGCAAGCGCGAGATCCACGAGACCATCGCGAAGTTGATCGCGTCCGCGGGCGGTCGTTACGTCGTGTTTTACGTCGACGAATACCGGGTCGCGCTCAATCGGGACAATTACCGGGTCGATCTGGAGCAGGACGGCAAGCGTCCCGACACCAATCAGGTTTCGCTGCAGATCCGCGTGGGCATCGGCGGCGACCCCGGCAAGGCCGAGGCGATCATCGCCGAGATGCGCCGTTTCGTCCGCAGCGCCGACAAGGTCGGCCGTACCGTGATCGACATCAAGGGCGATACCGCGCTGGTGATGAACAAGCCGGAGCGTTTCCGTTACGAGCTGATCGACGCGATCGCCAAGGATTCGAAGCGGCTGATGGATGCGATGGCGTTGGACTGCAAGGTCCAGATCGACGGATTGAACAGCCGGGTCCAATGGGAGCGCGCCTCGGCCGCGGAACTGCTGCTGTACATCCCTCACCGGATGACGATTTCGGAGTGTCGCAGCGGCGCGCGGTAACGGTTACGTTTTGGACAGATACGCGACCGCCGCCGTCGCGGCGTCGCGGTCGTTGTCGTCGAATGCCAAGATGGCGATGTCTTCGATGGTGCCCGCATCGATGCAGCGCACATTGACGCTGAAGCCATCGGGATGACTGCGCGGCACATAGAACGCCTTCACGCCGCAGTCACCACAGAACAGATGCCGCGCGGCGCCGGTGTTGAAGCGGTATTCGACCAGTGCGTCCTCGCCGGCCAGCAGCCGGAAGCGCGCGGCCGGAACGATCAGATGCAGGAAGCCGGTCATCTGGCAGATCGAGCAATTGCAGTCGAGCGCTTCGATCGCCGCGGGCGCGTCGACTTCGAAACGAACGCGGCGGCAATGGCAGCCGCCGCGATGGATCGTATCGACCGAAGGCAAGGCTTCAGTCCTTGCCTTTGCCTTTGTCCTTGCCCTTTCCGCCCTTGTCGCCACCGTTTCCATGGCTGTTTCCATGACCCTTGCCGCTGTGCTCCGGGCCATGGCCGCGGTCGTCGCCGTGCTTCGGCTTTTTGCCGCGGCCGGGGAAATCGCGTTCAAGGTCGCGGTCGATCTCGATCTGTCGACCCCAGCGGTCGTAGGTCGGCACCATGCCGCGCTTCAGGCGATGGAATTCGGCCGATCCGGGCTTGATGCCGAGTCGTTTGGCCATCGCGCCCCAGCCCTGGCCGTGGTCGCGCTCCCAAAGATCCACCACATGGCGGCACGGCTTGCCGGCCAGTTTGGCGAGCGCGCAGGCGAAATAGACATCGCCCGGCGCCCAGCCGCGGCGGGTAAGCAATTCCATCGCCAGATCGCGCGGGGCGCCGTGGTAGCGGACGAGTTCATCGACGAAGGGATCGCGATAGCGGCCGCCGTAGCGGTTCATGTCGCCCAGCCAGGTGTCCACCCACACGTCGCCGCTGCGCGGATTCCAGCCGAACGTGAAATCCTGGGCCTGCGCGCTGCCGGCAGCGAGGCCGAAAGCGAGGAGCGATGTGGCGATGAGCTTGCGCATGGTTGTGGGTCCTGTGGTTGAAGCGGGCATGGTCGCATGATGCGGCGAGGCCGGAGCGGGCGGAATTAGGTGCTGCCGGTTCCCGGATCCTGAATACGCCTCGCCGCGGTGCGAACCGCGGCGAGGAGTGCGACAGGAAAGGTGAAGCAGCTTCAGTCGCGAGCGTTTCAGTCGTGATCGCGCCAGCGACGGCCATCCCAGTAACGATCGGGATATCTGCGGTCGTTGTAGCCGTAGTCGCGGCCATTGCGGTCGTATCGCGGGTCGTAATACTCGACCTGGCAGCGTCCGCGGCTGTCGCAACGCTGGCGGCTGTAGCGGCCGTAGGGGTCGCGAACGAAGCCGTTGCGGCTGTAATGGTCGTCGCCATGGTCGCGGCGATAGCCGTATGCGTTGCCATAGGGCGGGCCGTAGCGGTCGTCGCGCGGCACGTAGCGGTAGTACACGGGGCGGCCGCGATGGTCGCGCTGCACGATCAACCGGTCGTCGTAACCGTAGTTGCCGTGGCGGTAGTAGGGGTGGCCGCTGCGGAACGCGATGTCGGCGACGTTCACGATCACCCGGATCATGTCGTCCGAGCGTCGGTCGTCGTAGGCGTGGGCCGGAGCGGGGAGGAATGCGCCGGCGCCAAGCGCGACGGCGAGGGCAGCGGGGGCGAGCCAGCGGACGAGGGACGACATGGTGGAATCTCCGGCCGACCGCGACAGTGCGGTCGGGTGCGACGATGCCGCGCGTCCGGTGAACATCGATTTAACGTTTGGTGTGTTTCGGAAAAGGTTCACTCGCCGCTCAGCCCGCCGCCAGCGATCGTACCGCGGCCGGCAATTCCAACGGCGCGCCCACGCTGCGCAGCCGGTCCAATGCGTCCGGCGCGGACGGCGGCGCCGTCTCCGCTTCATGCGCCCAGGTCACGTGATACGGCATGTGGACGCCGCAGCCGCCGAGCTCCAGCACCGGCACGATGTCCGAACGCAGCGAGTTGCCGATCATCGCGAACTGCGACGGCGCCAGGTCGAACTCTTCCAGCAGCCGGGTGTAGGTGGCGGCGTCTTTCTCGCTGACGATCTCGATGCGCCGGAACAGGTCCGACAGCCCCGACGCGCGCACCTTGGCTTCTTGGTGGAACAGATCGCCCTTGGTGATCAGCGCCACCGGATAGTCGCGCGCGATGGCTTCCACCGCCTCGGCGATCCCCGGCAGCAGTTCCACCGGGTGCTGCAGCACCGCCTTGCCGAGTTCGACGATGCGATGCACGTCGTGCGCGCTGATCCGCGATCCGGTGATCTCCACCGCGGCTTCGATCATCGACAACGTCATGCCCTTGGCGCCGTAGCCAAACAGGGCGATGTTGCGTTTCTCGACCGCGTATAGCCGGTCGTGTGCGTCGTCCAGGTCGACATAGGCGCCGACGATGCGTTCGAATTCCGATTGCGCGTCGCGGTAGTAGTCCTCGCTGCGCCAGAGGGTATCGTCGGCATCGAAGCCGATCATTTTCAGGTCGCGGGTCATGTCGGCGGGTTTATGGCAGGGAGGTGCGCAGTTTATCGGTCATCGGCACCGCGTCGGCCGGGCGCAACGGCGGCGGCGACAGCGCGGCTTTGTAGGCGCGATACAGCAGTTGGACTTTCTGCAGATACGCCTGCGTTTCCTTGTACGGCGGCACGCCGTCGTAGCGCGCGACCGCGCCCATGCCGGCATTGTAGGCGGCGATGGCCAGCACGGGATCGTTCTTGAATCGCTTGAGCAGCATCCTGAAATAGCGCGCGCCGCCGTCGATGGATTCCGCCGGCGAGAACGCGTCCTTCACCCCGTATTCCGCCGCTGTGGCCGGCATCAGCTGCATCACGCCCTGCGCGCCTTTGGGCGACAGCGCCTTTTCGTCGAAACCGCTCTCGGCGTGCGCGATCGCGCGCAGCCAGGCATCGTCGACGCCGGTCTTCTTCGCGGTGGCCTTGAACAGCCGCGCATGGCGGTCGAGCTTGGGCGTGTCGACCTTGCCCAGTCCCTCGTGCGCAGGTTCGCCCGCCGGCGTGTCCACGGTGAAGCGCAGATAGACCCGCGATCCGGGCAGATTGCGGGTGCCGTACACCGGTTTGCCGTCCTGTTCGCGTTCGTACAACGTACCGCTGAAGACGCCCATCTCGCCCCAGAGATTCGGCGTCTGAACGGCGTTGTCGTCGATCTGCTTCGGCTCGCACTTCGAGCCCGGCTCCGGTGCGGTGGACAAGCTGACGGTGCCGCCGCGCACGCAGCGGTAGACGGTGCGCGCCTGCACGCAGATCGGCAGGCACAGCAGAGGCAGGCACAAAAGAGCCGGGCATAACAGTGTGGAGAGGCGGCGCATGAACGGCATTCTACGGGGTGCGCGGCTGAAGCCCTTGTAACGCGTCTGGCGACTGCCGCGTCTGTGGGTTCGTGATGACGAACGCGCGCCGTATCGCGGGCATCCGCTGCGCTATGGACGCCGATCCGGGTCGAGCGACCGGTTCAGCGCTTCGCCGCCGCGTCTTCCTGCGCCCAGGTGCGCGCGCTGCCGCTGCGGCGCATCCGGTAGCGTTCGTGCTCGTCGTGCGCTTTGCCGTAGCGGCTGATCTCGACCGTTTCCAGCATCTCGACCACGCCGGTGTTCCGGTTGAAAACGACCGTGCCCGTCTCGGTGAGCACCAGATCGCCGGGGCGGCCCTCGCGGGCGCCGGCCGGCGCTTCGCCGCCGCCGAGTTCGTCCGCCAGCATCCACAGCATCTTCGCATCGCCGCGCGGGTCGAGCTTGCGGGTCCAGCGGATCCGCGCCAGCGCCGGATCGTCGTCGACCAGGCTGAGCGTGTATTCGCGACTGGCCTGCAGGGGCAGGCCTTCGCGCGGCGACTCCATCGAATCCTCGTCGCGGTAGCGCTTGCCGACGATCAGCGGCTTGCCGACGAAGGTCGTGATCGTCTTGGCCTGCGCGCTGGACATCGCCTCGACGCTGCGCGTCGTGACGATGCCGTCGATGGATGCTTCCAGATTGTTTCTGGCCAGCGTCAGCAGCGCCTCGTGATCGACCTTCGCCAGTTTCGGATCGGCGATGTCGAACATCTTCTGCAGATTCGCGGCCAAGACCGGCAGCATCGCGGCGCGGACCTTGCTCACCACCGCATCGAGGTTGCGCACCCGCCGGTAATGCCCGTCGCGGTCCAGTTCGATCACCATTTCGACGCCGTCCAGTTCGTCCAGCATCGGCGCGATCATGTCGATCATGCTGCGGTCGCCCTCCACCACTTCCGCGCGGCTGTCCTGCGTGGTCCAGACCAGCGCGTAACCGTCGTCGCCGGCTTCGAGGGTGCGGATCGCGGTGCGGTCGGTGACGCGACGCGCGCTCAACACGCCGTCTTCGGTTTCGCGGACCACCGATTCGCTGTCGTAGCTGGCGACTTCACCGGCCTTCCACGCGATGGGCCAGCGGACCGTTTCGGCGGCATCAGCGATCGCCGGCGCCATCGCCAGCGCACACATCAGCGCGCAGAGCATCGTGGGACGGGGAGAGGCGGTCATATGCGCGTTCCTTGGAAGGTGGCGGGGCGGGTGCTGGATGGCGCGGTCATGCGCCGCGCGAGATCAGTTCGCGCATGCGCGCGAGCTTCGGGGCCACGATCGGCACCGTCAGCATGGTACTGGCCAGCGCCATCAGCAGCAGGGCGGTGAACATGCTGCTGGTGATGATTCCCTTGTCGAGCAGCACGGTCGCGAAAATGATTTCGATCAGCCCTTTGGTCTGCAGCAACCATGCGATCACCGAGGCTTCCCCGGGTTTCCAGTTCAGCAGCCTGCCGGCGATGCGCAAGCCGATCTGCTTGCCGGCGATCTGCATGGCCAGCAGCAACCCCGCCGCCAGGAACACCATGGCGCCGCCGACCTGCCAGTTGGTGCGCAGGCCGGTGCTGAGGAAAAACACCGGCATCAGTACCAGCAGGACGTTGTGCCGCAGCACATCGAGCTTTTTCTGATCGAACCAATGGTGATCCATGACCACGCCGGCGAGGAAAGCGCCGACCATGTAGTGCAGGCCGGACCAGTCGGCGCCGAAGGACACCGCCGCCAGCCATATGAGCGAAACATACCAGCGGTCGATCTCCGGCAGGCGCACCATAAGCTTGCGGAACATCCAACACGCCGGCACGAACAGCGCGATGAAGGCCGCCTGGCGTTCGAGCCGCCCCCAGTCCATGACCACGATCGCCAGCACTGCCCAGATCGCGATGTCGTCGAGACTGGCGTAGCGCAGGATCCGCTGGCCCAGCGGCTGGCGCAGGATGTCCAGTTTTTCCATCAACAGCACCAGGATCGGCAGGGCGGTGACTGCCGCGCCCATGCCGATGCCCAGCACGAATTGCCAAGACTGGGCCTTGTCGCCGATCCAGCCGTCGAAGCTCAGCAAGGT
>JAYUUH010000658.1:0-6720 GCA_043754745.1 Lysobacter sp. | reverse complement strand
GAAATCGGCAAGATCATCGGCCCGATCCGCGGCCCGAACGGGTTCCAGCTGATCAGACTGGAAGAGACCCGCAATGCCCAGCCCGGCGACGCCAAGATGGTCACCCAGTACCAGGCCAGCCACATCCTGATCCGCACCGAGGAAGGCGGCAGCGACGCAGCCGCCAAGGCCAAGCTCGAAACGCTGCGCGCCCGCATCGCCGGTGGCGCCGATTTCGCAGAGCTGGCCGGCAAGGATTCCGACGACGCCATCAGCAAGGTCCGTGGCGGCGACCTGGGTTGGTTCGCGCAGGACGATTTTGGCCCCGAATTCGGCGCCCAGGTCTCGGCGCTCGCCGATGGCCAGGTGTCCGCACCGTTCAAGACCCAGGCCGGCTGGCATCTCGTCAAGCGCGCCGGCACCCGTCAGGCCAATGTCACCGACGAAAACCGTCGTAGCCAGGTCCGCGAGAGCATCGGCCAGCGCAAGCTGGAAGATGAGTGGACCCGCTTCCTGCGCGAGCTGCGCGGCGAAGCCTTCATCGACATCCGCATCGGCGCCAGCACCGCCGCTGCTGCCGACGCAGGTTGATCGCGCCCAAGCGCCTGCGATGACACGACGACCCCGACTCGCGTTGGTTCCGGGCGAGCCGGCCGGCATCGGCCCGGAACTCGTCGTCCGCGCCGCCCAGCGCGACTGGGATGCCCACCTGATCGCGTACGGCGACCGCGACACTCTGTTGCGCGCTGCGGACGCCATCGGCCTGCCGCTGCGCCTGATCTCCCCCAACGACCCCAGCGCCGCCGGCCCCGGCCGCTTGGCCTTGGTCGAAATTCCGCCGATCGTGGTCAGCCGTTTCGGCCATCCCGAGCCGCGCAATGCGCGCACCACGATCGGCGCAATGGAAACCGCGGCCGGCGCCTGTCTGCAGGGCCTGTGCGACGGCCTCGTCACCGGCCCCGTGCACAAGGCCGCGATCAACGCCGGCGGCATTCCCTACATCGGCACCACCGAACTGCTGGCCACGCAGGCGCGCTGCAACGTGGTGATGATGCTCGCCAACGACATCGTCCGGGTCGCCTTGGCCACCACCCACCTGCCGCTGCGCGAGGTACCCGATGCGATCACCGCCGACCGGCTGGAACGCAACCTGCGCATCCTGCATGCCGCGCTGCGCGACGACTTCGGCATCGCCGCGCCGCGCATCGCCGTCCTCGGTCTCAATCCGCACGCCGGCGAGGACGGCCATCTGGGCCGCGAAGAACTCGACATCATGATTCCGCTGCTCGACCGGCTGCGCGGCGAAGGCTGGCACCTGATCGGGCCGTTGCCGGCCGACACCGCCTTCCTGCCCGCGAAGCTGGCCGACTTCGACGCGGTGCTGGCGATGTATCACGACCAGGGCCTGCCGGTGCTGAAATACAGCGGTTTCGAGCGCGCGGTGAATCTCACTCTCGGCCTGCCCTACCCGCGCGTCGCGGTGGATCACGGCACCGCACTGGAGCTGGCCGGTCGCGGCATTGCCGACCCGTCGAGCCTGTTCGCCGCGATCGACACCTGCACCCGACTCGCCGCCGCGCGCATGGCGCGCACGGGCGCGGCGTGAGCGATGCCGCCACGACCATCGATTGGAACGACTTCCTGAAAGTCGAACTGCGCGTCGGTCGCGTGATCTCGGCCGAGCCCTTCCCCGAAGCGCGCAAGCCGGCCTATGTGTTGCAGGTCGACTTCGGCCCGGAAATCGGCGTGCGCACATCCAGCGCGCAGGTCACCGCGCATTACCAGCCCGATGAACTGCTCGGCCGGCAGGTGCTCGCGGTGGTGAATTTTCCGCCGAAACAGATCGGGCCGTTGATGTCCGAATGCCTGGTCACCGGCTTCCACGACGCCGATGGCGGGGTCGCGCTGTGCGTTCCCGATCGCGAGGTGCCGCTCGGCACCCGCCTGCTGTAACGCGCCCGCTCCGAACCACCTGCCCTGAGCCGCCTGCCGTGAAAGGAACGCAGACATGAACACCGGATTCCGCGAGCCCGCGAAAAAATCCCTGGGCCAGCATTTCCTGCACGAACGCGGCGTCGTCGACAAGTTGGTGATGGCGATCGACCCGCGCCCCGGCGACCGCATCGTCGAGATCGGCCCGGGCCAGGGCGCACTGACCTTCCCGCTGCTGGACCGCCACGGTGCGCTGACCGCGATCGAGTTCGACCGCGACCTGCTGGAACCGCTGACCGCCGCGGCGAAATCGCACGGCGAACTCACGTTGATCAATTCCGACGTGATGAACGTCGATTTCACGGACCTGGCGGCAGGGACACCATTCCGCCTGGTCGGCAACCTGCCCTACAACCTGTCATCGCCGATCCTGTTCCATGCGCTCGACCACGCCGCCGTCGTGTGCGACATGCATTTCATGCTGCAGAAGGAAGTGGTCGACCGGATGGCCGCCGGTCCGGGCAGCAAGGTCTACGGCCGGCTCAGCGTGATGCTGCAGGCGTACTGCACGGTGACTGCACTGTTCATGGTGCCGCCGGGCGCGTTCCGACCGCCGCCGAAAGTGGATTCCGCCGTGGTCCGGCTGGTGCCGCACCCGCGCGGGCAGGTCGGCATCGACGACCCGCGCCGCTTCGCCGACATCGTGCGCGCGGCGTTCGGCCAGCGCCGCAAGACCCTGCGCAATGCGATGTCCAGCGTCTGCGCCGCGGAAGAGATCGTGCGCGCCGGCATCGACCCGCAGAGCCGCGCAGAGCAGGTGGCCGTGGCCGATTTCATCGCCCTGGCCAATCTCGCCGCCGCACCGCTAGCCGCGAGCGACGAGGCCGCGACCGGCAAGGCTTGATGCCGCAAATCGCGCGATTGCAACTAAACTGTGGCCATGAACGACATCAGCGCCGACGCCATCGCGATCGACATCGCCACCCGCTACCTCGACGACCAGTCCAAGCCCGACGAAGAGCTCTACTACTTCGCGTACACCATCGGCATCCGCAACACCGGATCGCGGCCCGCACAGCTGGTATCGCGCCGCTGGCTGATCGTGGATGCGGTGGGCTTCCCGCGCGAAGTGGTGGGCGATGGCGTGGTCGGCGAACAGCCGCGCCTGCGCCCGGGCGAACGCTTCGAGTACACGTCCAGCACCTTCTTCAAGACGCCTTACGGCACCATGGAAGGCGCCTACGTCATGCGCGCCGACGACGGCACCGAATTCGAAGCGCCGATCCCGCAGTTCGTGCTGTGCATTCCGCGGATGCTGCATTGACCATGCGCCGCACTCGTACGCTTCGCCCGCGCATGCTCCGCACGCACATGCTCCGCACGCACGCACGGAGCAGCTGAGATGGCGATCTGGGCCATCGGCGACCTGCAGGGCTGTTACGGCGTCACCAAGCGGCTGCTGGAAAAAATCCGCTTCGATCCGGCACGTGACCGGCTGTGGTTCTGCGGCGATCTGGTCAATCGCGGCGGAGAATCGCTGGAAACCCTGCGGCTGGTGCATTCGCTGCGCGAGCACAGCGTCGTGGTGCTGGGCAATCACGATCTGTCGCTGCTGGCGATCTCCGAACGCACCGTCGACGACCAGCGCAAGGTCAACCAGGATCTGCAGCGCATTCTGTTCGCAGACGACCGCGACACCCTGATCGACTGGCTGCGCAAGCGGCCGCTGCTGCACAGCGACCGGACACTTGGCTGGATGATGATCCACGCCGGCCTGTCGCCGAAATGGAGCACCGTCCATGCCGAGAAACACGCGCTGGAAATCGAACGCCGGCTGCACGGCGAGGGCCGCCGCAAACTGCTGCGCAACATGTACGGCGACTACCCGGCGTGGTCGCCGGCGCTGCGCGGCGTGGAGCGCGAACGCGCGATCATCAACATCTTCACCCGCATGCGCTATTGCTCCACGCGCGGCCGCATCGCCTTCAACGAAAAAGGCGCGCCGGGCACGCAGGTGCCTGGACTGTATCCGTGGTACGCAGTGCCGGGCCGCACCGAGCGCGACCTGAAGGTCGTGTGCGGCCACTGGTCCACGCTCGGCCTGTTCATCGGCCACGGCGTGCACGCGATCGACACCGGCGCGGTCTGGGGCGGCAAACTCACGGCGCTGCAACTGGACACCGACGAACTGCGTCTGGTCCAAGTCCCCGGCCGCGAGGTCGCCGTACCCGGCCCACAGGATTGATGCGCCCGGCCGCATTCCAGCGCAGAAGGCTGGTCGCGGCGATACCGCTTGCGTTGGCCATTGCAATGCAGTGCGCGCTGGTCGGCTGCGGCGATTCGACGGCGCAGACCGATCCGCAGCGTCGAGCGCCTTCGGGCGCTTCCGCAGGCACACCCGCGGCCCGCACAGCGATTCCCGCCACGCCGCATGGTGTCGCGCTGGCCGCGGCCGCACGCCGGCAGATCGGCGTCACTGTCCGCTACGACCCCGCCTATGTGCGCCTGTCCTATCCCGGCGGCGATGTGCCGGCATCGCGCGGCGTGTGCACCGATGTGGTGATCCGCGCGTTGCGCACCCAACGCATCGACCTGCAGCAGCGCGTGCACGAGGACATGCGCGCGCACTTCGCGGAATATCCGCAGAAATGGGGGCTGCGCGCAGCGGACAGCAACATCGATCACCGCCGCGTGCCGAACCTACAGACCTGGTTCGAACGCCAGGGCTGGTCGTTGCCGGTCACTTCACGCGTTGCGGACTATCGCGCCGGCGATCTCGTCACCTGGATGCTGCCCGGCAACCTGCCGCACATCGGCATCGTCAGCGACCGCAAGACGATGTCGGGCGGCACGCCGCTGATCATTCACAACATCGGCCGCGGCACCCGCGAAGAGGACATCCTCTTCGATCACAGGATGACCGGACATTACCGGCCGCGGGCTGTGAAGCGGGTTGTAGAGCGGTTGTAGGCGGGCTGTAGAGAGGGCTTCAGCCCGCTGCGAATCCCCGCAGGGAAGCAGCGGGCTGAAGCCCGCTCTACGGGGCGCGATCAAACGATGCGCACGACAGGCGTCGTACAAGACCGCTCGTAATCCACGAACTCGAAGGCGAACGCATGCCGCTCATCCGGCGCATGCGCTTCGCGAGCGACCGCGCGCCACCGCGCGGAATCGTAGGCGGGAAAAAATGTGTCCGCGTCGTCGACAATGGTATCGACGTGGGTCAGAAGCAGACGCGTCGCGAACCGCAGCGTCAATGCGTAAAGTTCCGCGCCGCCGATCACGCACAGTTCGCTGGCGCCGTCCGCAGCGGCCTGCGCGCGCGCCTCGTCCAGCGTCGCCACCGCCTGCATGCCGTCGAAGGGCACCCGTCCGCTGCGCGTGAGTACGAGATTGCGCCGCTTCGGCAACGCCCGCCCCAGCGACTCCGCGGTCTTGCGGCCCATCAGTACCGGCTTGCCCAGCGTCAACGCCTTGAAGCGTTTCAGATCGTCCGGCAGATGCCACGGCAATGCGTTGCCGCGACCGATGGCGCGGTTGAGGTCGAGAGCGGCGATCAGTGTCAGCGAAACGCTCACACCGCCACCGGCGCCTTGATCGCGGGATGCGGGTCGTAGCCTTCGACGGCGATGTCGTCGTAGGCGAAACCGAAGATGTCCCTCACCTCGGGATTCAGGCGCAGCGTCGGCAGCGCGCGCGATTCGCGCGAAAGTTGTTCCCGCGCCTGATCGTAGTGGTTCGAGTACAGGTGCGCGTCGCCGAGGGTATGCACGAAATCGCCGACGCCCAGGCCGCAGACCTGCGCGACCATGTGCGTGAGCAGCGCGTAGCTGGCGATGTTGAACGGCACGCCCAGGAAGATGTCGCCGCTGCGCTGGTAGAGCTGGCAGCTGAGCTTCCCGTCCGCGACGTAGAACTGGAACATCGTGTGGCAGGGCATCAGCGCCATGTCGGCCAGATCGGCGACGTTCCAGGCGCTGACGATGAGTCGCCGCGAATCCGGATTGCGCTTGATCTCGTCGACGACCCAGCGGATCTGGTCGATCTCGCCACCGTCGGCGGTCGCCCAGCGTCGCCATTGCTTGCCGTAGACCGGGCCGAGTTCGCCGTGTTCGTCGGCCCACTCGTCCCAGATGCCGACCTTGTGGTCCTTCAGATAGGCGATGTTGGTCTCGCCTTTGAGGAACCAGAGAAGTTCGTGGACGATCGAGCGCAGGTGCAGCTTCTTGGTAGTGACCAGCGGGAAACCTGCGTCCAGATCGAAACGCAGCTGCCAACCGAACACGCTGCGCGTGCCGGTGCCGGTGCGGTCGGCTTTCTCGGTGCCGTGTTCCAGCACATGCCGCAGCAGATCCAAATATTGCTGCATCAGGCGACCCGCGGCTGCAGCGTCGGCGCCTTGCGCGACAGGAACAGCAGCACCAGCCCAAGCGCGACCAGCGGCAGGCTCAGCACCTGGCCCATGGTCAGCCAATCGAAGGCGATATAGCCGATCTGCTCATCGGGCAGGCGCACGAATTCGACCAGGAACCGGAAACAGCCGTATAGCAGCGCGAACAGGCCGGCCACCGCATAACGCGGGCGCGGCTTGCGCGAGAACCACCACACCGCGCAGAACAGCGCGACGCCTTCAAGCGCGAACTGGTACAACTGCGACGGATGCCGTGCGAGCGCATCGAGCATGCCGCTGGCGTGCATGCTCTGGAGCTGGGCGGCGCCCAGTCCGTACAGATCGGCTTCGGCGCGCGGGAAGATCACGCCCCAGCCGGATTCGGTGTACTTGCCCCAGAGTTCGCCGTTGATGAAATT
>JAYUUH010000657.1:0-6730 GCA_043754745.1 Lysobacter sp. | reverse complement strand
GCCGTCGGGCGCAATCCGGAACAGCGGCCAGCGGCTGCCGCTTCGCCCGACCTCACGCCGCAGCGCATAACGGCTGGCGCGCCCGCGCCCGGTGGATAGAACTTCGTCGCCCAGCCGCGCGAGCGCCGTGGTGACGGTTGGCGTGCTGACGCTGAGGTGCCGGGCCAGCCCACTGGCACTCGACGGGCCAAGTGTCCGCATTGCTACCCGAAGTTGGTCGCTAGAAAAGGTCATCAGAAATTTTTTACGGAATTCCGTAATACTTATAGCGCTATAAATACTGATAAATCAAATAGATATCATATTTTGTAACTGAAATATTTAACGATTCATTTTATGAAAAAAAGATTCGCTAACGTAAATCTGACATTGGGTTGGCGTAAGTCATTGATTGGCATGCCAGGTGGAAGACAAGACCTGTGCCGATAGCTACACGGCAGGCCTTGATCGTCCGCATCCGTAGAGCGGGCAGCGGGCTGGTTTTCAACAGCCGAATGGCTGGTCAGCCCGCTCTACAGAAGAATGTCGGTTACGCCGCTTTTGCCGCCGATGCCGGGCCTGCGCTCCAACGCGCCAACAACTCCGCCTCGCGCGTCTTGGCCTTGTGCAGATGCGCTTCCTTGACGTGGCCGTAGCCGCGGATGTGTTCCGGGATTGAAGCGATCTCGGCGGCCAGCGCGACGTTGCCGGCGTCGAGTCTGTCGAGCAGGCTTTCGACGGTCGCGAAATAATCCTCGATCAGCTTGCGCTCCATCCTTCGCTCTTCGGTGCGGCCGAAGATATCGAGCGCGGTGCCGCGCAGGAAGCGCAGTCTGGCCATCAGCTTGAACGCGGTGAACATCCAGGGTCCGAACTCCTGCTTGATGAGGCGGCCTTCCGCGTCCTTCTTCGCCAGCAGCGGCGGGGCGAGGTGGAAGCGGATCCTGTAGTCGCCTTCGAACTGCTGCGCGACGCGCTTCTGGAAATCGCCGCTGGTGTAGAGGCGCGCGACTTCATATTCATCCTTGTACGCCATCAGCTTGAACGCATAGCGCGCGACCGCTTCCGACAGGTCGCTGCTGCCCGGCGCTTTGGCCTGTTCCGCAGCACGGACTTTGGCGATGAAGTCGCCGTAGCGTTTGGCGTAGTCGATGTTCTGGTAGTCGCTGAGGAACGCGACGCGGCGCGCGATGACTTCGTCGAGCGAACGCGACAGGCGCGCATCGTCCAGCGGCATGAACCAGTCGCGATCGCTGGCGTCGGCCGGTACATGGCGCAGTTCGTCGGCGCTACGCAGGTCGGCGCTTTGCGGGGCGATGCCGGATTCGTGCCCTTCCGATGCGGTCGGCGCGAGCAGGCGCAGCGCGTTCGGGGTGTTTTCGGCAGCGGTCGGCGCATTGCGGACGACGCCGGCGGCCGCGACGACCGCGGGCATATCGATCACCGCCAAGCGGCCCCAGGCGAACGCGGTCTTATTCATCTCGATCGCGGCGCCGTTGAGTTCGACTGCGCGCATGATCGCGTCGAACGAGATCGGCACCAGGCCCTGCTGCCAGGCGTAGCCGAGCATGAACAGGTTGGCGGCGATGGCGTCGCCCATCAGCGCGTTGGCGAGCTGGGTCGCATCGACGAGTTGCAGCGCAGAGTCCGGCGAATCGCTGCCGCCCAGCGCGGTGCGTACCGCGGACACGATGTCGGCCGCCGGGAACTGCATGTCCGGGCGCGTAGTGAAGGTGCCGGGCATCGCTTCATACGTGTTGAGCACGACGTTGGAGCGGCCCTCGCGGATCTTCGATAGCGCCCAGTAATCGTTGACTACCACCATGTCGCAGCCGAGCACCAGATCGGCTTCGCCAGCGGCGATGCGCACCGCGTGGATGTCGTCGGGCGACTTCGCGATGCGGATGTGAGTGGTGACCGCGCCGCCCTTCTGCGCGAGACCGGTCTGGTCGAGCACGGTCGCGCCCTTGCCTTCGAGATGTCCAGCCATGCCGAGCAGGGCACCAATCGTGACCACGCCGGTGCCGCCGACGCCGGTGATCAGGATGTTCCAGGGCCTGCCGAGCGCGCTCGCGAACGTCGGTGTCGGCAGGTCGGCGAGGCGGGCAATCGTGTTTGTTGCGCCGCTGTTGTCGGGCGCCTTGCCTTTCTTCAGTTTGCCGCCGTGCACGGTGACGAAGCTAGGGCAGAAACCTTCGACGCAGCTGTAGTCCTTGTTGCAGTTGCTTTGGTCGATGTCGCGCTTGCGGCCGAATTCAGTTTCCTTCGGCAGCACCGACACGCAGAAGCTCTTCACGCCGCAGTCGCCGCAGCCTTCGCAGACCAGCGAATTGACCATCACCCGCTTCTGCGGATCGACCATCTTGCCGCGCTTGCGGCGGCGGCGTTTCTCGGTGGCGCAGGTCTGGTCGTAGATCAGGATGCTGGTGCCCTTCACTTCGCGCAGGGTTTTCTGCACCGCGTCGAGTTCGCGGCGGTCGTGGAAACTCACGCCAGCGGGGAAGATCGACGTGTCCGACCACTTCTCGATGTCGTCCGACACCAGCGCGATGGTCTGCACGCCTTCGGCGCGCATCTGTTGCGCGATCTGCGGCACCGACAACGTCCCGTCCACCGGCTGGCCGCCGGTCATCGCCACCGCGTCGTTGTAGAGAATCTTGTAGGTGATGTTGACGCCGGCCGCGATCGCCTGGCGGATGGCCAGCGAACCGCTGTGGAAATAGGTGCCGTCGCCGAGATTCTGGAACACGTGTTCGTTGTCGGTGAACGCCGCCTGCCCGCACCAGGTCACGCCTTCGCCGCCCATGTGGGTGAAGGTGTCGGTGTTGCGGTCCATCCACGTCACCATGTAGTGACAGCCGATGCCGCCGAGCGCGCGCGAGCCTTCCGGCACCTTCGTCGAGGTGTTGTGCGGACAGCCGCTGCAGTAATGCGGGACGCGCGGGAAATTGGCGCGCGGTAGCGCCAGTTCGCCTTCCTTCTGCTCGATCCACGACAGCACGCCGCGGATCTGCTCGCTGTCATGGAATTTCTGGATGCGGCGGGCGATCACCATCGCGATCCGCGCCGGCGTGAGTTCGCCGGTCGACGGCAGGATCCATTCGCCGCTTTCGTCGTATTTGCCGACGATGCTGGGCCGGGTGACGCCGCCGGCCATCGATTCGAAGTTGTAGAACAGTTCCTTCATCTGGCTTTCGATGAAGCTGAGCTTCTCTTCCACCACCACGATGTCCTGCAGCCCGCGCGAGAACGCGCGGATGCCCATCGGTTCCAGCGGCCAGGTCATGCCAACCTTGTAGACGCGGATGCCGAGGTCGGCGCAGGCGCGGGTGTCGAGGCCGAGATATTCCAGCGCCTGCAGCACGTCGAGATAGCTCTTGCCGGTGGTGACGATGCCCAGCCGCGCGTTCGGCGAATCGATCACCACGCGATCGAGCCTGTTCGCCCGCGCGAACGCCTGCGCGGCCTTCACCGCATAGCGATGCAGGCGCATTTCCTGGTCCAGCGGCGGATCCGGCCAGCGGATGTTCAAGCCGCCCGGCGGGATCTCGAAGTCGTCCGGGGTGACGATCTCCAGCGCCAGCGGGTTCACGTCGACCGACGCGGAGGATTCCACGGTTTCGGCGATGGTCTTGAAGCCGACCCAGCGGCCGGTGTAGCGCGACATCGCGAAACCGATCAGACCCATGTCGAGGATGTCCTGCACGCCGGCCGGATTGAGCACCGGCATCAGCGCGGACTGGAATTCGCCTTCGCTGCCATGGGGCAGCGTGGAGCTGCGGCAGGCATGATCGTCGGCCGCCAGCGCCAGCACGCCGCCGAAGCGCGAGGTGCCGGCGGCGTTCGCGTGCTTGAACACGTCGCCGCAGCGGTCCACGCCCGGGCCCTTGCCGTACCACATGCCGAACACGCCATCGACCTTGGCGCCCGGGAACAGATTGGTCTGCTGCGTGCCCCAGACCATGGTCGCGCCGAGGTCTTCGTTGAGGCCCGGTGTGAACTTCACCCCGGTGGCGGCCAGATGTTTCTTCGCCCGCCACAGTTCCAGGTCGAAGCCGCCCAGCGGGCTGCCGCGGTACCCGCTGATGAAGCCGGCGGTGTTCAGCCCGGCGGCCTGGTCGCGCAGCCGCTGCATCAACGGCAGGCGCACCAGGCCCTGCACGCCCGACAGGTAGATCCGGCCTTCGGTCCGCGTGAATTTATCGTCCAGGGTGTAGTCGCGGTCGACGCTGGGCGAAGCGACGGCGGCCGGCGAGCGGAGGTCGGTGGGGTTGGTCATGAGGTCTGGCGTCCTGGCGGTGCCGGTGCGAGAGCACCCGCTGCTTGGCGATGAGGCGTGCGGTGAGGCGCGCTTTCTAGAGCGAAAATTCTAGCAGGGACGCGGGATTGCGCGGTCGCGCGTGCCGTGCGGACGACCCGTCCGAGCGTCCAATGGGCCGGGTTGTCCGGACCTGTCCGTATGGTATCCGCAATGGAAATGAGACGCTGGTGTCGCAAACATTCAGAATGTGACCTAATACGTAAGCGTTCATGTAATAGATCGGGGATTTTTCGGGGCTTGAAATCTCCATTCCAATCAAGGCGTTGCCTTGTGATTCCGCAGAAAAACCGGGGTGCTGGCATGGCCTTTGCTTGTACGTCCGGGTCGCATCCTGCGCCCGTCATCAAGCTCGGGGAATGAGCCAAAGGCGGCATCGGGCGCATCCTGATGCCGGACAGGGACGTAATTCGTACAACGAATCGAAAAAAATCATCTGCAGCGCCGGGGGTCACCCGGCGTTGTGCCATCGGGATACGGACATCGGCGGCGTCGGGGCGGTCGGGTCCAAGGGGAATTCGAGTGTTGGCCAATTTAATGTGTAGTACCGAAGGCGTGCGGCGTTCTTTTGCAGCAGCCGTCGTCTTCGCCGTGGCGCTCGTCGCGAGCCCGGTCGCCTGGTCGCAGAACGCGGTTAACAGCGCCACGGTCACGCCGCCGGCCACTGTTACGGACCCCAACAGCGCCAACAACTCGGCGACCGACACCGATCCGATCACGCGCACGTCCAACCTGAGCCTGGTCAAGACCGCGAGCCCGAGCCCGGTCGCGGTGGGTCAACTCCTGACGTATACGCTGACTGTCGGCAACGCCGGCCCCAGCGCCATTCTGGCCACCAGCACGTTCTCGATCGTGGAATCGCTGCCCGCCGGCCTGACCGGCTGCAGCTTCACGCCGTCGGCCGGCACCTTCACCGTCGGCACCATCGCGTCCGGCGCCACCGGTACCGGCACCTGGACGGGCGCCGCCATTCCGTCCGGCGGCAATGCCACCCTGAGCATCGCGTGCACCGTCGGCGCCGCAGCCGCCGCCAGCATCACCAACACCGCCACCGTCGTTCCGCCCACCGGCACCGCAGATCCGGATTGCTCGGGCGCGCCCGTCACCTGTGCTGGCGGCAATACCGGCACCGTCACCACGCCGGTCAACGCGCCGCAGCTGACGATGACGAAAACCGCGAGCGCCGCGTCGTTCACCGTTGGCGTTGCGGCCAGCTACACGCTCCAGGTGTCGAACACCGGCACGTCGGCGACGACAGCATCAAGCACGATCACCGATACCATCCCGACGGGTCTGACCATCGGCACTTTGCCGGCGGGCTGCACCGCCGCTGGCCAGACGGTGACCTGCACTGTCGCGGCCGGTCTGGCCGCAGGCGCGAGCACCAGCTTCATCATTTCCATCACGCCGACCCTGGCGGCTGCAAACCCGTCGGTGAATACTGTGACCGTCTCCGGCGGCGGCGACGCTACTTGCCCGGCAGCTGCACGTTGCACTAGCACCGTGAGCACGCCGGTCAATGCGCCGCAGTTGACGATGACGAAGACCGCGAGTTCCGCGAGTTTCACCGTCGGCACCGCTGCGAGCTACACGCTGCAGTTGAGCAACACCGGCACCGCGGCAACCACCGCAGCCAGCACGATCACCGACACGATTCCGACCGGCTTGACCATCGGCACGCTGCCGGCGGGCTGCACCGCCGCGGGTCAGACTGTGACCTGCATCGCCGCGGCCGGCTTGGCCGCGGGCGCGAACACCAGCTTCATCATTCCGGTCACGCCGACCGCCGGCGCAGCAGCGAGCGTGGTGAACACCGCCACGGTCTCCGGCGGCGGCGATCCGACCTGTCCGGCGAATCCGCGCTGCACCAGTAGCGTCACCATGCCGGTGAACCGCTCGCATTTGATGATGACGAAAACCGCTAGCGCGGCGTCGTTCACCGTCGGCGTACCGGCGAGCTACACGCTGCAGGTGAGCAACATCGGCACCGCAGCGACGACGGCGGCATCGACCATCACCGACACCATTCCGACCGGCCTGACCATCGGCACGCTGCCGGCGGGCTGCACAGCCGCCGGCCAGACGGTGACCTGCACCATCGCGACCGGTCTGGCGGTCAATGCCACGGTCAGCTTCACGATTTCCGTCACTCCGACGCCGGTTGCCGCCGGCAGCGTAACGAACACCGCGACCGTGTCGGGCGGCGGTGACCCGGGATGCCCGGCAGCGGCACGCTGCATCAGTTCGGTGACAACGCCAGTTGTCGCTGCCCTGATCGACGCGGTGAACGACACCGGTACGGTGGCGAACGGCGCGGTGGGCGGCACGGCGGTGTCGAACGTGCTGGTCAACGACACGTTGAACGGCAATGCGGCGACGCTGTCGACGGTGACGCTGTCGCAGATCAGCACGAGCAATCCGAACGTGACGCTG
>JAYUUH010000656.1:0-6749 GCA_043754745.1 Lysobacter sp. | reverse complement strand
AGTCCTCCATGTATTCCTTGCGCTCGAAAGCATTGTTGAAATGCCCCCACGCCAGCAGCGAGTCGGGCGCCAACGGTTCGAGCAGCGCCATCACCAGCCGCGCCTTCGGCTGCGCGATCGGAACGAACAACGTGCCGTGGCCGATATCCTGCACCTCGCGTTTCCATTCGCCGTCCACCGTGAGCCGCTGATGGCCTTCCGACGAGGCCGGGGCGAACGTCGGCGTCTCGTCGCGGAAGGCCTCGATCGACGTTTTCGGCATGGCGCGATCGAGCCGGTCGAAGGTGATGCCGTGTTGCCGCAATTTGGCGCCGACCAAAGCGGCGTAGGCCGGCGTCACTAAATAACCGCCTTCAGGCGCGACGACGCTCAGGCCGGGCACCATCTCATCGCGCATCGGCACTGTCCAGAGCTGCGGTTTCGTATCGTCGTAGTGCGTCATGAGCGCGCCCGATACGTCGGATGGCGTGCGGGTATAGGCGTAACCGCGGAAATCGATGGTGCGCACCTTGTCGCTTGCTTTCCAGGTCAACGTCACCGACTGACCGCCGAGGTTCTGGGCGCGCAGGTCGGCCGCCTGAGCGGTCCGACGCCAGTCCGCGCCATGTCTGGCGGCAAGTTCCAATACGGCGATCACGGTATTGCGGGTGATCCGTACCCGGGTCGGGTAATTCTTCCACGCATGGGTTTCGACCAGCATCGCCAAACGATTGCGCATCAGGAAGTAGCCCGTGGAAAAGCGGGGCGGCGACACGTTGTCGTAGAAACCCGAGGCCGGGTTGTCGTGTTCGAGAAACGACGGATAAAAGGGCACCGGCAGCGAACCCTGCGCGCGCAGGCGTTCGATGGTGCCGTCGCGCAGCGCCAGGCCGGCGGCGCGCATCGAGTCGTCGCCGGCGTGCAGCGGTTCGACCTGGATTGAAATATCGTGTTCGAACTTGGCGCCGTTGGTGACGTGCAGGTCGACGGTCGCGATTGGGTCCCAGGCATTGCCCAGCGCCAGCATCGCCTGCATTTCCGGCGTATCGGCCTTGGCGTAATCGCGGTTGAGATTATAGTTCTGGGCGGTGACACGCCAGCCCATTTCGGCCGGGCCGTTCTGGTTCGGCCGGTTCCATGCCCCGAAGTGTTCATGGCCGTCGATGTTGAACACCGGCACGAAGATCAGCACGAGTTTGTCGAGCGAGCCCTTCGCAGCCTTGCCGTCCAGCACTTCGCGAAGCGCCAGAAAACCGGCGTCCTTGCCGTCGATCTCGCCGGCGTGGATGCCGCCCTGGATCAGCACGACCGGCAGGTCGGCGCGGCGGGCCTGTTCCGGCGTGTGCGCTCCGGTACGTGTGACCGACAGTGCCTTCATCGGCCTGCCTTCCGGCGTGGTGCCGAACTCGATGCAGCGCACCGCATCCGGGTAGCGCGTCGCGAAAGCGTCGCACAGTGCGATCACTTCGTCGTAGCGGCCGGTGCGGGCGTAGGCGCTGCGCTCGGCGATGGTCGAAAGATCGGACGCGGCGTGCGCGTTGGTCACGCAGGCAGGGGCGGCGACGCTGAGCAGCAGCGAAAAACAGAGCAGGGCAGGGCGCATGGGCAAGGGTTCCGGGGCGACCCGGCATTGTGCCGTCAATGCTCCGGCGGCGGGCATGTCGATGGTCACGCGCAGGGCTTCCGACAGCATGCGAAGATTGGCGCTTTGGATCCCGGAGCGCGCATGTCCACCTCGGATTACACCCTTTATTACGCTCCGGGCGCCGCCAGTCTGGTCGTGCATTGGCTGCTGCTCGAAGTGAATGCGCCGCACGCGCTGGCGCTGGTCGACACCGCCGCCGGTGCGCAGAAGCGTCCGGAATATCTGGCCCTGAATCCGAACGGCGTGGTGCCGACGCTGGTGATCGACGGTGCGCCGCATTACGAAGCCGCGGCGCTGCTGATGCATCTGGCCGATGCCTTCCCGGTGGCGGGGTTCGCCCCCGCGCTGTCCGAACCGCAGCGGATGGACTACACGCAGTGGATGTTCAATCTCGCGAACATGGTCCAGCCGCTGTTCCGCCAATGGTGGTATCCGCATGAGCCGGCCGGCGAGGGCAATACCGACGCGGTACGCGATCACGTACAGCGGCGGATCGAGGCGGAATGGCAGCGGATCGACCGGCACTTGGCCGACCATGGCCCGCATCTGCTGAGAGAACGCCTGACCGCCGCAGATTTCTACCTGGTGATGTTGATGCGCTGGTCGCGCAACATGCCCAAACAGGCCACCGAATGGCCGCACCTGTCGGTGCTGGCATCGCGCTTGAAGTCGCGGCCTTCCTTCGCATTGCTGTATGAGCGCGAGGGGCTGACGGATTGGGCGTGATCCTGCAAGCCCGACGCAATCTTCCTGCGCCCGCCGGCTGAACGGCCCGCCGGCCGAGGCGGGACCCGGGGCCGTGCGCCCGCCGTGTTTTCCGCACTACACTTCCTGATCCATGTTCGACCCGAGCCCGCGCCGCGCCGCGGCGATCCCGTCCATCAACACGAGACCCGTCCATGACCGCAGCCGTTGAAGCGAAGCACGCCGGAGACCCGGCAAAGCTGCCCCGCCAGATTCGCTACATCATCGGCAACGAGGCCTGCGAGCGCTTCAGTTTCTACGGGATGCGCAACATCCTGGTGCAGTTCCTGATCAGCAGCGTGATCCTGGCCTACCTGCCCGCCGCCGAACGCGAGGGTATGGCCAAAGAGGTGTTCCACAGCTTCGTGATCGGCGTGTATTTCTTCCCGCTGCTCGGCGGCTGGCTGTCGGACCGTTTTTTCGGCAAATACAACACCATCCTCTGGCTCTCCCTGCTGTATTGCGTCGGCCATGCGTGCCTGGCCTTGTTCGAAACGAATCGAAACGGCTTCTATGCCGGCCTGCTGCTGATCGCATTGGGATCCGGCGGCATCAAGCCGCTGGTGTCGTCGTTCGTCGGCGACCAGTTCACCCAGGCCAACAAGCATCTGGCGAAGATCGTTTACGACGCGTTCTATTGGACGATCAACTTCGGCTCGTTCTTCGCTTCGCTGCTGATGCCGATTTTCCTGCGCGAATATGGCCCGGCGATCGCGTTTGGCATTCCAGGCGTGTTGATGTTCATCGCTACAGTCATTTTCTGGATGGGGCGCGCCAAGTACGTGAACATGCCGCCAGTGCCGCCGGACCCGCACTCGTTCATGAACGTCGTCAAGACCGCACTGCGCGGCGGCGGCGAAGGCAAAGGCGCGGGCAGTCTGGTGGCGATGACGGGCGTGGCGATCGCGGCGGCGCTGCTGGTGGGCTGGGCGCTGTCTCCGGTCTGGTGGCCAAAAGGTTTCGGTTTCGTGATTTCGTTCTGTCTCGCGCTGGGTTCTGTGCTGTTGTTCGGCGGCATCGGTACGGCGATGCAGTTGGATCGCGCACGCGGCCTGCATCCGGATGTCGCGGTCGATGGCGTGCGTGCGGTGCTGCGCATCCTGATCATCTTCGCGATCGTCAGCCCGTTCTGGTCGCTGTTCGATCAGAAGGCGTCCACCTGGGTACTGCAGGGCAAGACCATGGTGGTGCCGCACGACATGTGGTGGTGGCCGAGCTGGCTGGTCAAGGAAGCGGGGCAGATGCAGGCGCTGAATCCGCTGATGGTGATGGCGCTGATCCCGTTCAACAACATCGTGCTGTATCCGCTGTTGACGAAGCTGGGCTTCAAGGTCACCGCGCTGCGCCGGATGGGGTTCGGCATCGGATTCTCGGGCCTGGCTTGGGTGGTCGCGGGCATGATCCAGCTGTCGATCGACGGCGGCGATCCGGTGTCGCTGGCGTGGCAGATCGTCCCCTATGCCCTGCTGACCTTCGGCGAAGTGCTGGTGTCCGCGACGGGTCTGGAATTCGCCTACAGCCAGTCGCCGCCGCCCATGAAGGGCGTGATCATGAGTTTCTGGATGCTGTCGGTGACGTTCGGCAATGTCTGGGTACTGCTGACCAATGCCGCGGTGCGTAACGAAACGGCGATGGCGCAGATCGCGAGTACCGGATTGAGCGAAAACGCGTTCCTGATGTTCTTCTTCGCCGGCTTCGCGTTCATGGCGGCGCTGATCTTCGGGTGGTACGCCAGACGCTATCCGCTGCAGGATTACTACCGTGCCGGTTGATCGTGGCGTGCAGGTGCAGCGAGAACACGCATGAACGGTTACATCACGCTGGCGCTGATCGCGGTCACCGTACTGGTGTCATGGCAGGCCTGGGAGCGTCCAAGGCTGATGGATCGTCTGATCCTGTGGCCGCCGGCGATCGATCGCCAGCAACAGTACGACCGTCTGCTGACGCATGGCTTCATCCACGCCGACGGCATGCACCTCATCTTCAACATGGTCACGCTGTATTCGTTCGGCGGGTTGATGGAAGGCTATTTCGGCGCAAGGATCGGGCCGGTTGGCTTCCTCTTGTTCTATCTGTCGGCGGTAGTGGTCGCGATCCTGCCCACGTTCATGCGCCACCGCCACGATGCTCGCTACCGCAGTCTCGGAGCGTCGGGGGCGGTATCGGCGGTGTTGTTCGCGTCGATCCTGCTCGACCCGTGGTCGGGAATCTATCTGTTCTTCATTCCTATTCCAGTACCGGCCTTCATATTCGCCGGCCTCTACGTCTGGTACAGCATCTGGATGGACAAGCGGGGCGGCGACAACATCAATCACAGCGCCCATCTGTGGGGCGCCCTGTACGGCGTGATGTTCACCTTGCTGCAACAGCCTGCGCTGGGCCCGCTTTTCCTGCAGCGTCTGGTCAGCCCCGATTTCGGCTGACCAGACGCTCGGCCGTCTATGCGACGTAGGCGCCGCGGGTGATCTCTCCGCCGTAGGTCTGCTGCAGGCGTTTCTGGATCACGTAATCCAGCAGCTGGTACTCGCGGTTCGTCGTGTCGCCCTCGCGGGCGAGGTCGTAGAGCCGGGCGACGACGACATCGTCGCTGACGTTGTTGGCAGGAGCATCGAGCTGCATTGGGAACTCCTCTCGCATGGGGACGAAGATCGGCTTGGGGACACGCTGCACGGGTGTTTGAAGAGTGTTCAAGCATGAAGCGTGCCAGTGCCTTCCGCGGGCTGCTGGGAGGTCGAGTCTGCCGCAATGCGTCACTCACCACCGGTCCCCGGCCGCCGCTGACCCACTGGGTCGTGCCTCGGGGCGCCCACGATTGCCGCCGGTGCGCGCGGACCTCCGTTCAGGAAAAACCACTGTATTTATGCGGGTTGCTGGCCCGACATGGCGGGCCGGAAGCGGGAAACGGGAGGACGGACAGTGCGGGTCTCGAAAAAGTTCCGTTCCCCACTTCCCAAAATGGTGACGTTGTGGTGTATGGTGCGCTTACTGTTCCAAGCGGGATCACGGTACATCGTGGCCCGATGCGGTAGATCCAAGGTTGCAAGCCGGCAGCGGCCTGCCCTGTAACGCACTCTCAGGAGGGCTTTGCAGGCGGGGTTACACTCGGTCAAGCCCAGACGATCCGCTCATCGTTCGCGTTACCCCTGGCTAGACAGTCGCGGTGCCGAAAGGCCCCGTGTATCCACCCAACTGTTTATTGAGGAGTAACACCCCATGTCCGATCGTCAAAACGGCGTCGTGAAGTGGTTCAACGATGCAAAGGGCTTCGGCTTTATCACCCCGGAAAGCGGCCAGGACCTGTTTGTCCACTTCCGTTCGATCCAAGGCACCGGTTTCAAGTCCTTGCAGGAAGGCCAAGCGGTCTCCTTCAAGGTCGTGCAGGGCCAGAAAGGCCTGCAAGCCGATGAAGTGCAACCGCAGTAATTAACATCATGACTGGGCCCTGGGGCGTAAGCGCCGGGGCCCTAGCTATTGGTTAGTTTCTCGTTCCATCGGATCTTGCATTCAGCCTCAAAGGCTCGCGGATCCATCCAACAATTTTTCAGGAGCAATTCAAATGTCAGAGCGTCAGAGCGGCACCGTCAAGTGGTTCAACGATGCCAAGGGCTTCGGCTTCATCACCCCGGAAAGCGGCCAGGACCTCTTCGTCCACTTCCGTTCGATCCAGGGCAACGGCTTCAAGTCGCTGAAGGAAGGCCAGCAGGTCACCTTCAAGGTTGTGCAGGGCCAGAAGGGTCTGCAGGCCGACGAAGTCCAGGCGCTCTAATCCAGCCGGCTTCAATTTAGCGTCTAGAAACATGGCCCCGGGCGTTCGCGCCCGGGGTTTTTATTGCGCGTCGTTTGCTGCGCGCATGCTTGTCCCGCGTTTCTATCGCCGATGATCCGTTATCCTGCTCGCGCACCCGATCCGGGTCGGGTAAGGAGGCCCGCCATGCGTTCACTCATGTTCAAGCATTCGAATCCGTACCTCACGCTTCCTTCATTCATGGCCTTGGCCGTGCTAGCCGCCGCATTGTTGCTGGGTGCCTGCAAGAAGGACAAGGAAGCGCCGCCATCGCCGCCGGCCGCCTCGGCTGAGGCCGCGGTGAAGCCGCAGGCCGCGCCGGCCGAGTTGAAGGACGTCATCGAACAGGACGCCCGCTACATCATCGGCATCAGCTATCCGGCCGAAGCCAGGAAATATCCCGGTCTCGCGGAAGAACTCAGGCGCTACGCCGAGGGCGCGCGCGCCGAGTTGCTGAAGGCTGTACAGGCGGGGGATCCCGCCAAACAGACGAGTCCGTACGATCTCACCCTCAATTTCACCCTGCTCGCGGAAACGCCCGAGCTGGTCGCGGTGGCCGCAGACGGCGCCGCGTTCACAGGTGGCGCCCACGGTGCG
>JAYUUH010000655.1:0-6770 GCA_043754745.1 Lysobacter sp. | reverse complement strand
GAGCAGATCCATCGCGTGGTGGAAATCGCCGCTGGCCAGCGGGTCGCCGCTCAGCACAGCCCAGCCCACGCGCCAGCCGCAGGCGCGATGCACTTTCGACAGGCCGCCGAACGACAGGCACGGCAGGTCGCCGGCCAGCGGCGCCAGGGCTTCGAACTTCGCATCGTCGTAAAGAATGTGATCGTAGATCTCGTCTGCCATCAGCAGCAGGTTGTGCTTCGCGGCGATCGCGACGATGCGCTCGAGGATCTCGCGCGGATAATTCGCGCCGGTCGGATTGTTCGGATTGATCAGCACGATCGCGCGGGTACGCGACGACACCAACTGCGCGATCTCGTCGGGATCGGGCAGGAAGCCGTTGTCGGCATGGCAGCGGTAGTACACCGGGCGGCCGTCGTTGAGGATGGTCGCGGCCGACCACAGCGGGTAGTCGGGCGACGGCAGCAGCACTTCATCGCCGGGATTGAGCAGCGCGCGCAGGCTCAGATCGATCAGTTCGCTGACGCCGTTGCCGATGAACACGCGCTCGGGCGAGGCGTTCGGGGTGCCGCGGCGTTTGTGGAAGGCGGCGATGGCGTCGCGCGCGGCCGGCAGGCCCTGCTGGTGGGTGTAGGGATCGGTATCGGCGATGTGGTCGGCGATGGCGCGCTGCAGGTGTTCCGGGGCGCGGAATCCGAAGGCGCCCGGGTTGCCGATGTTCAGCTTGATCTGCGTCCGGCCCTGGGCCTCCAGCTCGCGCGCGCGCCGGGCGAGTTCGCCGCGGATCTCGTAGCGGACCTCGGAGAGGCGTTCGCGGGTCTTGAGGGTGGGTTTCGGGCTGTTATGCGGATTGGAAGACGACATCGTTTCGACGGGCGCAAAAAGTCGGGAAAGACTAGCAGATCGCCGGAAAGAACCGGCCGGATGGGGCTTGCGATGGGCTCGTCGCGCAGCGCCTCTCGCCCGCGAAAGTCGGCCGCATGTGGTCCCGATTCCGGCCAGATGCGTCCGGCGCGACATAGAATCGACGCATGACCAATCCCTCCCTACGCGCTTGACCGCCCCGCCCCCCGCCCCGGCTCCCACCCAGGTGCCCGTCCTCGACGCCATCGGCTGGCCCTTTCCCGGCAAGGTCCTGCACGAGGTCACCGAACCGGACTGGGCCGCGGCCTTCGCCGCGAATCCGCAGGCGCGGCCGGCGCGCGTGATCGAACAGCATCGCTCCGGCTACGTCGTCGCCGAAGCGCCCGGCCATGCGCTGAGCGTGGAATCGCCGCCGGAATGGATGCGCCGCCGCTTCCCGTCGCAGGATCGCGCCGCGGTCGGCGACTGGGTGCTGATCGAAGACCGCCCACCGCGCACCCAGATCGTGGCGCTGCTGGCCCGACGCAGCACCATCAAGCGCGCCGCCGCCGGCGAGCACTACCAACAGCAGGTGATCGCCGCGAACATCGACACGGTGTTCGTGGTCTGCGGCCTGGACGCCGACTTCAACCCGCGCCGGATCGAACGCTATCTGCTGCTGGTGCGCGGCGGCGGTACCGCGCACGGTTCGCCGAATCCGGTGGTGGTGCTGACCAAGGCCGACGTGGACGGCAACGACGCCGAGGCCTCGCTCGCGGCGCTGGCCGAACTGGCCGCACAGGGCATCGTCGCGGTCGCCGTCAACGCCAAGGACCGCGCCAGCGTCGCCGCGCTGGACCCGTGGCTGGGACCGGGCCGCACCGCGGTGCTGGTGGGTTCGTCGGGTGCGGGCAAATCCACCCTGACCAATACCCTGCTGGGCGTGGAGCGGATGAAGACGAATGCCGTTCGCGAGAACGACGCCCGCGGCCGCCACACCACCACCTTCCGCACGCTGCTGCCGCTGCCGTCGGGCGGCTGCCTGATCGACACGCCCGGCATGCGCGAGCTCAAGCCGACCGGCGAGGAGCATCTGGCCGACGGCGGTTTCGCGGATATCGAAACCATCACCGGCGAATGCAAGTTCCGCGATTGCCACCACGCCCGCGAACCGGGCTGTGCAGTGCGCGCGGCGCTGGAAGCCGGCACTCTCGACCCGGCGCGGCTGGCGAACTACCTCAAGCTGCGCGACGAGGTGGCCACCGCCGCGGACAAACTCGCGACCCGGCTGGTGCAGAACGCCACCGCCCAGGCCAACACCAAGACCGGCAGCAAAACCAGCAGCAAACCCGGCAGCAAGACCGGCGGCAAGCCGCGCCACAAGCCGTCGGATGACCGCTATGGGAAGGAATGAGCCCGGACTCGTGGCCCCGGGCTTTTGTGGGAGCGACGCGAGTCGCGACGCTTTAGCAACCGAGTTTGCGCTGTCAGTCGCTGCTTCCCGCATATCACCCGAAATTCAATCCGGAAGCTTTGATCGAGGTGCCGTGAGCAACTGCCTCGCCATCGCCATCCCGGTCGCGACTTGCGTCGCTCCCACAAAAGCAGAGCCATAAAGCAGGCCATGGGTCTTCCACCCGACATCGCCCATCACGCCGCGCTCGATGCGCGCCTGGTCGCGGCGGTCCGCGGCATCCGGCTGCTGGAAACCCTGAGCTGGCCGGCGAGCGCGCAGGAGACCTTCCTGGCAGCATGGCGGATCGGCCGGATCCATCTGCCGAAGATCGAGTACCCGAAACAGGATTTCGGCGCGGTGCGCACGGAGCTGGACGCGGTGCGCACGAACGCCGACCCGGAGCATCCGCTCGGCCACTACCTGATCCAGACCGCCGACAGCTGGCGCATCGGCACCAGGCTGCTCGACGCCGCGGGTAGCCATAAAGTCACCGCGTATTCGACCAGGCTGTACGGGCGCCCGGTGGAAATGCTGCCCGGCGACGGCCCGACCAACCTCGAAGCCGCGCGCCATTTCGTGGAAGTGGCCGACGACATGGATCAGGAGCTGCGCGACATCGAACCCGCTGCGGTAATGGCCGCGGAGACGGTGCGCGATGAACTGCAGCGCGACATCGACGCGTTCTTCACCTGGCACCGGATCAAGGTCGAACTGGATCCGGCGCTGATCGCCAAGGCCGCCGCCAGTTCCACCCGCATCCGCCTGCGCACCAACACCGGCTTCAGCGAATACGACCGCCACCAGCTGCTGGTCCACGAAGCGTTCGTGCATACGCTCACCGGCATCAACGGCCGCGAGCAGCCGCTGCTGAAATCGATGATCCGCAGCGCGCCGCGCACCACCGCGACCCAGGAAGGGCTGGCGACGTTCGCCGAACTGATCTCCGGCTCAATGGACATCGAACGCATGAAGCGCATCAGCCTGCGCATCGTCGCCATCGACATGGCGATCGGCGGCGCCGATTTCGTGCAGGTGTTCCGCTTCTTCCTCGACGCCGGGCAATCGCCCGAGGACAGCTTCGCGTCATCGCAGCGCGTGTTCCGCGGCGCCCCGCTCGGCGGCGGCGCGGCGTTCACCAAGGACACTGTGTATCTGCACGGCCTGCTCAGCGTGCACACGTTCTTCCGCTGGTGCCTGCGCCATCGCAAACTCGCGGTCGCGCGGCAGCTGTTCGCCGGTAAACTCGCGCTGGAGGACGTATTCGCGCTGCAGCCGATGTTCGATGCCGGGGTCATCGCCGCCCCGCGCTACCTGCCGCCGTGGATGCAGCGCGCGAATGGATTGGCGGGCATGCTCGCGTTCTCGTTGTTCGCCAACAAGATCCGGCTGGATCGCGTGGATGCGGACGATCTGGTGCTGGGATTGGGTGTCTAGCGGCCCCGTAGAGCGGACTTCAGTCCGCTGCTTTTGATACGCAACCATTTCTTTTTCGTCAGCCGTAGGCACGGCCCTGATGTCGCCGCCGGTCGGGCTCTGCCTGGGCCGGCCTGAAGGCCGCTCTACTGAGGACACCATCCGCCACCGCACGGCGAAAGCCGCGGGTTGCCGCTAGAATCGAAGGCCCTTACCCATCAAGACGGCGCGGCGCCGCATCCGATGTCCGACACCAACAACGATCTGAAGCAATCCGCCCTCGCCTATCACCGCCAGGATCCGCCGGGCAAGATCAAGGTCGTGCCGACCAAGCCGCTGGTGACCCAGCGCGATCTGGCCCTCGCCTATTCGCCGGGCGTGGCCTTCGCCTGCGAGGCCATCGTCGCCGACCCCAACGCCGCCAGCGAAATGACCGCGCGCGGCAATCTGGTCGCGGTGATCACCAACGGCACCGCGGTGCTGGGCCTCGGCGACATCGGCCCGCTCGCCGGCAAACCGGTGATGGAAGGCAAGGGCGTGTTGTTCCAGAAGTTCGCCGGCATCGACGTGTTCGACATCGAGATCGACGAGCGCGACCCCGACAAGCTGGTCGACATCATCGCTTCGCTGGAACCGACCTTCGGCGGCATCAACCTCGAAGACATCAAGGCGCCCGAGTGCTTCATCGTCGAGCGCAAGCTCCGCGAACGCATGAACATCCCGGTGTTCCACGACGACCAGCACGGCACCGCGATCATCGTCGGCGCGGCCGTGCTCAACGCGCTGGAGATCGTCGGCAAGAAAATCGAAGACGTGAAGCTCGCCACCTCCGGCGCCGGCGCCGCCGGCATCGCCTGCCTCGACATGCTCGTCGCGCTGGGCATGAAGCCGGAAAACATCCTCGCGGTGGACCGCGACGGCGTGATCTACACCGGCCGGCCGCATCTGGATCCCGACAAGGCCCGCTACGCCCGCGACACCGACAAGCGCACGCTCGCCGAGATCGTCGTCGGCGCCGATGTATTCCTGGGCCTGTCCGCCGCCGGCATCCTCAAGCCTGAGATGGTCGCGACGATGGCCGACAAGCCGGTCATCCTGGCGTTGGCCAACCCCAACCCCGAGATCGACCCGGAAGACGCCAAACGCGCACGCCCGGACTGCATCATCGCCACCGGCCGTTCGGACTATCCGAACCAGGTCAACAACGCGCTGTGCTTCCCGTACATCTTCCGCGGCGCGCTGGACGTGGGCGCCACCGAAATCAACGAAGCGATGAAGCTCGCCTGCGTGCGCGCCATCGCCCAACTCGCGCGCATGGAAGCGTCCGACCTCGGCGGCGCCTACGCCGGCGAAATCCCGCGTTTCGGCGCCGACTACATCATTCCGCGTCCGTTCGACCCGCGCCTGCTCACGGTGCTGGCGCCGGCGGTGGCGCAGGCGGCAATGGATTCCGGCATCGCCCTGCGGCCGATGCTCGATTTCGTCGCCTACCGCGAGAAACTCGGCCAGTTCATCTATCGCACCGGCCTGTTGATGAAACCGGTCTACGACCGCGCGCGCAGCGACCAGAAAAGGGTCGTCTACGCCGAGGGCGAAGAGGAAACCGTGCTGCTGGCCGTGCAGACGGTGGTCGACGAACAGCTGGCGCGCCCGATCCTGATCGGCCGCCCGGACGTGATCGGGACCCGCATCCAGCGCCTCGGCCTACGGATGCGGATCGGCGTCGATTTCGACCTCACCAACATCAACGACGATCCGCGCTTCAACGATTATTGGCAGCAGTACCACGCGCTGACCGAACGCCGCGGCGTCACCCCGGCCGCAGCCAAGAACCTGCTGCGCTCGCGGCCGGCGCTGATCGCCGCGCTGATGGTGGAGCGCGGCGAAGCCGATGCGATGATCTGCGGCCTGGTCGGCCGTTTCCACAAGAAACTCGGCTATCTGCTCAGCGTATTCAACTTCGACAAGGGCGTGACCGGCACCGCGGCGATGACCGGCGTCATCAACGACCAGGGCGTGTGGTTCTTCCTCGATACCCACGTGCAGGTGGACCCGTCCGCCGAACAGATCGCCGAAGCCACGCTGCAGGCCACGTATCGCCTGAAACTGTTCGGTATCGAACCCAAGGTCGCGCTGCTGTCGCACAGCAACTACGGCAGCCACGAGAACGCCAGCGCCGCGAAGATGCGCCGCGCCTACAAGCTGATCCGAGCGCGCGCCCCGAAAGTGGAAGTCGACGGCGAAATGCAGGGCGACACCGCGTGGGACGAGCTGCTGCGCAAGCGCATGTTCCCGAACACCACCCTGCACGGCCGCCCCAACCTGTTCGTGCTGCCCAACCTCGACGCCGCCAACATCACCTACAACATGGTCCGGGTGATGACCGACGGCGTGGCCATCGGCCCGATCCTGATGGGCCTGGACCAGCCCGCGCACATCCTCACCCCCGCCTCCACCCCGCGCCGTGTGGTCAACATGACCGCGATCGCCGCGGTGGACGCGCAGATCCGCCAGCAGCGCGAAGCCGAAGCGATGAACCGCAAGTCGACGCGCGAGGATTGAGCGCCCAGGCATGCATCGGGACATCCGCCTTCAGGTCGCGCCCGACCGCTTCGTCGTGCTGCATTACCATATCTTCAAGAATGGCGGCAGCACGATCGACTACGCGCTGCGCCGGAATTTCGGCAATGCCTTCGCCGATTTCCACGGCAGGCACAGCGACGCGAGACTGTTCGCGCGGGACATCGTGGCGCTGGTCCGCGCGGATGCATCCATTTCCGCCCTGTCCAGCCACCACATCCGATATCCCAAGCCGCATGCGCAGGGATTCGTGTTCTTCGACATCTGCTTCGTGCGCCATCCGCTGAGCCGGATCCGCTCGCTGTACCACTACGGCCGCACGCTGGATCCTGCGGATTGGCTCGCGCGACTCGCGCGCGCGCACGACGAAGGCGGCTTCGTCGCGCACCTGCTGCGGCACCTGCCGCACATGCTGACCGACGTGCAGATCAACCATATCGTCAACGGCGCCGAATTCGCCAGGGCCGCGGGTCCGCAGGACCTGCACGCCGCATCGGCG
>JAYUUH010000654.1:0-6776 GCA_043754745.1 Lysobacter sp. | reverse complement strand
GCTCGCCCAGGAATGCGAAAGCGAATATCGCGACCAGCACCAGGCTGAGTTTGTCCACCGGCGCCACTTTCGACGCGTCGCCGAGTTTCAGCGCGCGGAAATAACACACCCAGGATGCGCCGGTCGCGAGACCCGACAACACCAGGAACGCCCATGTCTTGCCGGGGAGCGCCAAGGGGTTCGTCCATTTTCCGGCGGCATGCACGAAGACCGACAGCACCACGAGCACGACGATTGTTCGGATGAGCGTCGCGAGGTCCGAATCCACGCCGGCGACGCCGATCTTGGCGAAGATCGCCGTGAGCGCGGCGAAAAAAGCCGACAGCAGCGCCCAGTGGAACCATGCGGCCGTGGCCATGCGTCACCTCCTGCTGATGTCGAACCGCCGGGCGAATGGTGCCGGCGACGGCAATTCTAGCCCGATGCCCGATCCCGGTTCGCGCGCGGAGGGTTCTCGCATGCGCCCCCTCTTGTCTGCAGGAAATCACCCAGAACGATCGGTCCTGACGGCACGGCAGCGCCGTCGCCAGCACTCACCGTCCAGAATCCAAGCGTCGCCGCCGGAACCTTGCACAACGCGTCGCCTCGAAGCCTGCCGTCGGGCGCTTCGTTGTCATACCGCGCGGAAACGGACGGTAGGGGCTACCCGCTCGGCGCGCCATCATCGCGATGCTTCCGGATGGCCATTACGGCGTGACCCGACCCGGGATCTCGCACTTCGCGAACAGGTCGCGCCGGCGATCGTACGCCCGCGTGGAGACCTGCATCAGCCCCAGCACCGAGTGGAACAGGTTGTCGTGACTCGCCGGAGTGTCGGCGTTCTCCCGCATGCAGCGCATGTCGATGCCGCGATCCGATGCGAACTCCGGCGACATCCACATCGCCATCGGCACTTTGAGCTGGGTCGCGGGCGCGATCGGATAGGGCACGCCGTGCAGGTACAGGCCGCCTTCGCCGAGCGACTCGCCATGATCCGAAAGATAGATCATCGCGGTGTCGCGAGAGCGATCTTCCGACAGCAGACGTATCGTCCTGGCGAGGAACTCGTCGGTATACAGCACCGCGTTGTCGTAGGCATTGACGATTTCCGCGCGGCTGCACTCGCCAAGTTCGGGCGTACGGCAATCGGGCACGAAACGGCGCAGGCGCTGCGGATAACGCTTGTAGTAGCTCGGCCCGTGATTGCCGAGCTGGTGCAGGACGACCACGGCATCGCCGGTCCGCCCACGCACCGATTCCAGCAATCCCCGCAGCATCACTTCATCCAGACATCGCTCGCTGTCACAGAACGCGGGATCGTCGTCGTGTTCGAAGGATTCGAATGACAAGCCTGCGCACACCCCCTTGCAGCCGCTCTGGTTATCGCGCCAGAGGGTTTTGACTCCTGCGCGCTCGAGGACGTGCAGCAACGACTCGGATCGATGGATCCTGTCCTTGTCGTAACCGGCGCGTCCATAAGGAGAGAACATGCACGGCAGCGAGACTTCCGTACTGGATCCGCATGCGGCGACGTCGCGGAAATTGACCGGATCGATACGCTGCAATTCGGGGGTCGTCTGCCGGACGTAACCGTTCAACCCCCAGTTCTGCGCCCGGACGGTCTCGCCCACCACCAGCACCAGCAGGCGCGGCCTGGAATCGGCCGGGCGCACTGCGGCCCGGGCATCGGTCCCGACCGGGATTCTGGGCGCTTTGCGGGCGGCACCATCGTGCATCGCGACCTGTATCGATGAAACGAGATAATTGCCGGGCGCGATGAGATATCGCAGCTCCTTGTGATTGCGCATCAACGACGACAGGTTCTGGAACGAAACCATCATCGCGCCTGCGGACACGGCGATCGCGGCCAACATGCACAGCACGCGGATCAATAGCGCGCGCTTGAACGGCCGCGGTCGAATCCTGGTCCGCCAGACCAGGATCGACGGCAACAACCCGTAGATTGCGATCGAACCAATGAAGCCCGGCGTGAGCAGTTCGCGGGACTCCTTTACGTCGGTGTGCAGGATGTTGCGCACCATATCGGCATCGAAATAGACGGTGTATCGATTCATGAAATGCGCGGCGGCCGCCGTGACCAGCAACAACACGATCAGCAGCGGCTTTACGGTCCAGCGGTTGAGCAGGACGCACATCAGCAGCATGTTCAGCGCCGCGATCGCCACGAACAGACTCGCGGCCAGCAGCCAGCCGCCGGTACCGTGCAGGGCGCCGGTCGCGGCCACCGTGCGGAAGAATGCGGTATTGCTGACGACGGCGAAGAACACGCTGGCCAGCAGCGCGAGCTGTTCGATGCCGAATTCGGGGCGATGAGCCATCCATGACCAGTCGAAGCCATCGCCGCGCGCCGCGCGGCGGGCGATCGCGAGGCTGTTCATCGCACGCCCATCGCGAGCGGCTGCGCGCGATGCATCGGATCCGCGCCGTCGGTGCGCGACCAGAACGCCAGGGACACCGATGCGACCGCAACCCAGCAGATGGTCGCGGTCCACAGATCGTGCGACAGGAAGTGCGCGCCGCGCAGTTGTTGCCCGACACCGAAGGTCAATCCAAGCGCGAGTCCCATAGCGAAGCCATACCAGCGCCATGCCGGCCGTACGGCGCGGAAATAGAAGTACAGGGCGAACCACGCATAGCCGCCGCTGGCATGCCCCGCCGGAAAGCAGGCGCCCCGCGACAGGCCCACGGGTCTAAGCGAGAAAAGATCGATGTACGGTCGCTCGCCGCCGTAGCGCAGCAGATCCCACGGGCAATCCACGTTCGACCACGACTTGACCCATGCCACCAGGAGACTGGCGACCAGCGTCGCGAGCAACAGATAGCCCAGCGGTTTGCGCAGATGCGACCAGGTATCGCGATACCGGACAGCCACGAAACAGCCGAGCACACCCAACCATGCGGCCAGGCTGAGGTTGCGGCCCAGGATGTGGATCATGTCCTCGGTCAGGAAAGCGTGTTTCAGGGCCCAGCGACCGCCTTCCCACGCATAGAGGCGATCCGCCAGCCACAGATCGCGATGTCCGACCGTCCAGACCGCGATCATCAGCGACATCCCCAGGAGCGGCCACCAGAGATGGGCCCGGACGAAGCGGGAGCTCATCAGATCGTCGGGCGAGCACCGCGCTGCTGTGAAACCGGCGAACGGGCCGCGCCCGCCCAGGATATTCGATCTGCTCGCAGCTGGTTGCCTCATGGACGATGGCCCGGTTCCGTTGAAAGATGCCGGGATGGTCGTTCGCGGACCGTCGGAATTCGGTCGGAGTGATGTTGTCCGATCGTTAACGCATGCGGATCGCGCGGGAAATCCGCGTCATGCGCCTCATCGAACGGGCAACGCGTCCGAGGAATCGGGACGACAGACCGCACCGCTGTCGTGAGAGGATGACCGCGCCCGACGACAGGATTCCGACACGGCCGGCCCCAACATCGCCTGTCATGCGTCGATCAACCTCAGGATCAACCGAATGCGCGTTTTGGTGGTGGACGACAACCGCGATCTGGTCGCCATGCTCTTCGAATATCTGGAGGCGCGCGGGCATACGCTGGACGCCGCTCCGGATGGCATGACCGGGCGGCATTTGGCGACGGGCCAGGCCTACGATGCGATCGTGCTCGACTGGATGCTGCCGCGGATGGAAGGCCCGGAAGTGCTCAGGCAATTGCGCGCCGCGGGCTGCGAAACACCCATATTGATGCTGACGGCCAAGGACGAACTGCCGGACAAGATCGCTGGATTTCGCGCCGGTGCTGACGACTATCTCACCAAACCGTTCGATCTGGCCGAGCTGGAAGTACGACTGGAAGCCTTGGTGATACGTGCGACAGGTCGAGGCCATCGCAAGGTACTGCAGGTCCTGGACCTGAAATACGATCTGGGCACGCTCGAGGCCAGCCGAGGCGGACAGGCGCTGCACCTGTACCCGGCGGGGCGCCGACTGCTGGAGGTGTTGATGCAGGCCAGTCCCGCCGCCGTCACCCGCGAACGCCTGGAACGCGCGCTCTGGGGCGACGATCCGCCGGACGGCGACATGCTCCGCTCGCACATCTACGAACTGCGGCGAAGCGTGGATGGCGATCGCGCGGACAAGTTGATCCATACCCTGCCGCGCGTCGGCTATCGATTGGCGCAAGCGGGCGCGCTGGCAGACGCACCGACAAGCGCATTGCCGTGGCCGGGAGACAGCATCGATGGCCAGCACTAGGACCGGATTGCGCCAGCGCATGCTGGCCGGGCTGCTCGGCTACGCCGCGATGCTGACCATCGCGGTCGTCGTGCATGGTTCCGTCGTCAACGAACATGCGGAAGAGCTGGTCTGGCAGGCCCTGCTCGACAGCGAACTCGATCACATTCTGGAACGCCGCCGCGAAGACCCCGATTTCCGCTGGGTAGACACCGACAGCATGGCGCTGTACGACGGCCGCACGCCGGAGTCGATCCCGAGCGAACTGCGCGACCTGCCGCCGGGCGTGCACGACGGTATCCGCATCGGCAGTGGCGAGCGCGTGGCCATGGTGCGGCAGGTGGACGGGCGTCCGCTGATCCTGACGCTGGACATCACCGAGCTGGAGGATCGGGAACTGGACATGACGCTGACCGTCGCCGGCTCCGCATCGACCCTGATCGTACTGCTCGCGCTCGCGATCGCCTGGGGCGTCGACAGACTCGTCCGCCCGCTGAGCACCATGGCCAATGACATCGGCGGCCTGCGCCCGGACCAGCCGGGACAGCAGGTCCGGATACACGATTCGGCCAGTTCGGAGCTGGTCGTCATCGCCGAAGCGCTCAACGACTACCTGCGGCGCAACGATCGTTTCGTGGAGCGCGAACGCATCTTCATCGACAGCGCGAGCCATGAGTTGCGCACGCCCATCGCGGTGATCGGCGGCGCGAGCACCCTCGCGCTGGACGAACCTGATCTTCCCGCGAAAGCCCGCCATCAATTGAACCGGATCCAGCGCACCGCCAGAGCGGTGGAACAGCTGATCGCGGTGCTGCTGGTGTTGGCCAAGGACCCGCATCGGCTCGCCCGGACCAGCGACCGGGTCGCGCTCGACCAATTGCTTCCGGAGATCGTCGACGATCATCGGCACCTGACGTCCGGCAAGGACTTGGTGCTGACCCTCGATCCACCGCCTCCGTGCGAGATCATCGCGCCCCTGCCGATCGTGCAGACCGCGATCGGCAACCTGTTGCGCAATGCGATCGAGAACAGCGACCGCGGCGAGATTCGCGTGCGTCTGGACGCGGACGGGCTGGTCACGATCGACGACCCGGGGCACGGCATGACGCCCGAAGAAATCAGTGCCATCTATGCGAAGCTCGCCCGCGGCGGCGGCGACCGCGGCGGCGGCGGCATCGGCATCGACCTCATTTCGCGTATCTGCGAGCACCTCGGCTGGCGGCTCGAAATCGCATCGGGCGAAGGCGACGGCACGCAAACCACGCTGCGCTTCCGGCATTGAGGATGCGGGCGATCGTGCATACTTCGCCCGCAATCGCCGCCAATGGATGAATACCCGCATGATCGACAGGAATCTCCTGCGCCTGTCCGACCTCCGCGGCCTCGCGCGGCTGGGCGTTACCGCCACCTCCAGCATCACCGCTCTCGTCGAAGCGATGCACGCCGCGATCGCGCGCCCCGACCTGGGCGTGCGCGGCGCCGCCCCGGAGCGCACCTCCGGGATCACGGGCATGGTGTATCGCAGCATCCGCGGCGCGACAGGACTCACCGGCAATGCGCTGGACACCCTGCTTACGCTGCGCCCGGCCGCAAGCGATGACGGGCGCAGATCGCCGCCGCGCGAAGCGGTGATCGCCGTGCTCAACGGCGTATTGGGCGACCATCTCGCCGCGACCGGCAATCCACTGGCGCTGCCGATGCGCCTGCATCGCGCGGGAGAACCGCTGACGCTGCGCACGGAGGTCCTGGGCGATGCGGCCTTCCTTGAAACGCTTCCGGATCGCGGCTCGAAACTGCTGGTCCTGGTCCATGGTCTGTGCATGAACGATCTGCAGTGGAAGCGCGATGGCCACGATCACGGCGCGATGCTCGCCGATGCGCTGGGTTACACGCCGCTGTATCTGCACTACAACTCGGGGCTTTCGATCGCCGGCAACGGCCGGCAGTTCGCGGAACTGCTCGAAACCCTGCAGCAGCAGTGGCCGGTGCCGATCGACGAGATCGCGATCGTCGGTCACAGCATGGGCGGGCTGATCGCGCGCAGCGCCTGCCGCCAAGCCGAGAGGCTCGATCACGCGTGGCTGAAAATGCTGCGCCATCTGGTCTGTATGGGCTCGCCGCACCACGGCGCGCCGCTGGAGCGCGGCGGCAACTGGATCGACATGATCCTCACCGCGACGCCGTTCGCGGCTCCGCTCGCGCGGGTCGGCAAGATCCGTAGCGCGGGCATCACCGATCTGCGTCACGGCCATCCGCTCGATGCCCATGCAGGTAGCAGCGGCCGCCGCAACGCGCCGCTGCCCAAGGGCGTGCGCTGCTACGCGATCGCCGCGACCGCCGGGCAGCGGCGCGGCGACCTGCAGGACCGATGGCTCGGCGACGGACTGGTGCCCGTCGCCAGCGCGCTGGGCCATCATCCGGATCCGAAACGCGATCTGTCGTTCCCGAAATCGCGGCAGTGGATCGCCTACGAGACGAGCCATCTGGAGCTGCTGAGCGACCCGGCGGTCGCCGACCGCCTGTTGCGGTGGTTGAAGCAGAAGCCGCGGCAGAAAGCCAAACCACGTTTGTAGGAAGGCCTTCAGGCGCGAGCTC
>JAYUUH010000653.1:0-6792 GCA_043754745.1 Lysobacter sp. | reverse complement strand
ACGCAATCAAGGGGACCTCCGTGGAAAAATTAGATTCATCCGAATCGTCATCCGAATCGTCGGTCCCTTATCTTGGTTGTTAGCCCCCATGGAGAATTCATATGTCATCCATTAAAAAGCTTATCGTCGCTGCCCTGCTCTTGTTGTCATCGGGTTTCCAGCCCGCACTAGCTGTCCAAAACGATCCTAAAGACGTTGCGGCAATTAATGTGGTTGTGGAAGCGTTCCGCACATCAATCATCAACAAAGACAAGGCAACTTTCGTTGGCCTCTTTTACTCCGAAAAATCCGAGCACGTCACTTGGCAGTTCGTGGACGACGATATCCGGGTTGCTCGCTTCAAGGAATTCGCACCTGAAGCACGAAAAGCGCTCAGGGTTCCAGATAGCAATTACCTGAACTTTATCGATGGGATCACCAAGGATGGCGCCGAACCGAGCGAAGAACCGTTTCGAGACGTCATCATAGACACGGACGGCGAGATCGCTTCCGTGAACTTCGACTACTCCTTTTTGCTCGATGGCAAGGAAACGAACTGGGGCCGTGAAATGTGGCACTTGGTTCGCACCGAGGAAGGTTGGAAGATCATCTCAGTGATATTTTCGCAAAGGGATCCTGTATCAAAATAGAGAGCTGGGTCTAACAATTCGGTTTGACTCGGGCGTTGGATACCGTGTCGTTCCGGGCGGACGTTCCTATGATGTCCAGTGAAACGGCGGCTCCGGCCGCCGTTTTCCTGCCGGTGGTGCGGTCGCTCACGCCGCGTCCGCGGCGTCGACCAGATCGACCAGACCTTTGCCCAATTTCTCCAACAGCGCATCAAGCTGCCGTTTATCATCGTCGCCGAAATGCGCCAGCAGCATGCGCTCGCGCGCCAGCGCCAGCGGCACCACTTCATCGTAGATGCGATAGCCCGCTTCGCTGAGTTCGAGCACCGAGCGCCGGCGGTCGTCCCCATGGGTGTCGCGCTGCACCAGCCCGCGTTCGAGCAGTCGCGCCAGCGCGCGGCTCACCGCGACCTTGTCCATCGCGGTGCGTTCGGCGAGGCCGTTCGCCGACAGCCCGGTATGGCGGCCCAGCACCGCGATCACCCGCCACTCGGTGATGCCGATCCCGAAGCGTCCGGCATAGGTGTTGGCGATGATCTGGCTGATCCGGTTCGACAGCACGCTCAGCCGGTAGGGCAGGAAGTGTTCAAGATCCAGTTGTGCGTGCGTATCGGGCATCGGTCGGACTCGTTGGCGGATGGCGGGAGGCAGCTGGCTTGCAAATGGTTTCAACTGAAACTATATTCCGGATTCGCAGACTGCCGCAAGCCAACAGCGTGCGCAGCGCCCCCGATATCGCCCAGCCGTCAGATCGTCCCATCATCAGGAAGTATGTCCATGAGCGCACAGCCCACCGCCGGCATGCAGGTCACCACGTTCGAGAATCCCATGGGCATCGACGGCTTCGAGTTCGTCGAATTCGCCGCGCCTCCGGGTCAGGCGCAGCAGCTGCACGATTACTTCCGCCGGATGGGCTTCACGATGGTGGCGCGTCACAAAACCCGCGCGATCAGCACCTATCGGCAGGGCGACTGCACGTTCCTGATCAACGAAGACCCCGATTCCTTCGCCGCGGACTTCGCCGCCCAGCACGGCCCCAGCGCCTGTGGCTTCGCGATCCGCGTCAACAAGCTCGCCGAATGGGTGCGGGTACAGGCGCTGAAGAACGGCGCCACGCCGATCACCAGCAAAGAGCTGAGCAAAGCCGTAGCCGCGCCGGTGATCGAAGGCATCGGCGGCTGCATGCTGTATATCGTCGACCGTTACGACGAGAAAGGCACCATCCACGATCCGGACTACGAATGGCTGCCGGGCGCCGAGATGATGCCCAAGGGGCTGGGTCTGACCTTCATCGATCACCTCACCCACAATCTGTTCTTCGGCAACATGGACAAGTGGTCGAACTATTACGAGCGCCTGTTCAACTTCCGCGAGATCCGCTACTTCGACATCAAGGGCGCGAAGACCGGCCTGCTGTCGAAGGCCATGACCGCGCCCGACGGCATCGTGCGCATTCCGCTCAACGAATCGTCCGATCCGAAATCGCAGATCAACGAATACCTGCAGCAGTACAACGGCGAAGGCATCCAGCACATCGCCTGCTTCACCGACGATATCTACGCGACGGTCGAGGCGATGCGCGCGGCGGGCATCGAGTTCCTGGATACGCCGGAGACTTATTTCGACGTCATCGACCAGCGCGTGCCGGAGCATGGCGAGGACGTGGAGCGTCTGCGCAGGAACAAGATCCTGATCGACGCGGACGAAGAGACCAAACAGCGCAAGCTGCTGCAGATCTTCACCCTGAACGCGATCGGCCCGATCTTCTTCGAGATCATCCAGCGCAAGGGCAACGAAGGTTTCGGCGAAGGCAACTTCAAGGCGCTGTTCGAAAGCATCGAGCGCGACCAGATGAAGCGCGGTTTCCTCTGATCCGAACAAGCCCCTCTCCCGCCGGGAGAGGGGTTGGGGAGAGGGTACGGCGAAGTGACGATGATCAAGCCACCACTACCGACGGTAACGTTGCGCAACGCGCGAAAACTCCGCCGCGATATGACCGATGCCGAAAGAAAGCTGTGGCAATACTTTCGTGCTGCAAGATTCGATGGTGTGAAATTCCGTCGTCAGCATCCGGTCATCGCCGATTTCTGCTGCATCGGCGCGCGGCTGATAATCGAGCTTGATGGGGCTCAGCATTGCAAAAAAGCCGATGCGGCGAGAACAAGATATCTCGAGTCACAAGGTTGGTACATTCTGCGGTTCTCGGACAATGATGTCCTGATCGAAACAGAAGCAGTACTGGATGCGATCTGGAACGCCATCAGCAACCGTACCCTCTCCCCAACCCCTCTCCCGACGGGAGAGGGGCTCAAGAGTGCATGAACATGCATAGCAACGGCTACCAATCCGGTTTCGGCAACGAATTCGCCAGCGAGGCGATTCCCGGCACGCTGCCGGTCGGCCGCAATTCGCCGCAGCGGGCCGCGCACGGGCTGTACGCCGAGCAGATCAGCGGCACCGCGTTCACCGCGCCGCGCTACGAGAACCATCGCAGCTGGCTGTATCGCATTCGTCCGGCGGCGATGCACGGCGGTTTCGTGCCGCACGCGCATCCCGGTTTCGACAGCTGTTTCCACAACGATTTCGGCGATGGCCCAGTGACGCCGGATCAGTTGCGCTGGAATCCGCTGCCGCAGCCCGGCAGCGATGCCGCGGCGGCGCCGGTCGACTTCATCGACGGCCTGTTCACCATGGGCGGCAACGGTTCGCCGGCGGCGATGTCTGGCGTCGGCATCCATGTGTACGCGGCCAATCGCGACATGCGAGGGCGGTTCTTCTACAACGCCGATGCCGAGATGCTGATCGTGCCGCAACAAGGCCGCCTGAAGTTGGACACCGAACTGGGCGTGATCGAGATCGAGCCGCAGGAGATCGCGGTGATCCCGCGCGGCATCCGTTTCCGGGTGTCGCTGCCGGATGGCCTCGCGCGCGGCTATGTTTGCGAGAACTTCGGCGCTTTCCTGCGCCTGCCCGATCTCGGCCCGATCGGCAGCAACGGTCTGGCCAATCCGCGCGATTTCCTTACGCCGAACGCTGCGTTCGAGGATGTGGAAGGAGCGGCCGTTGGACATGACTTCGAACTGATCGCCAAATTCCAGGGGCATCTGTGGCGCGCGGCCATCGGTCATTCGCCGCTGGACGTGGTCGGCTGGCACGGTAACCATGCGCCGTACAAATACGACCTGCGCCGTTTCAACACCATCGGTTCGATCAGTTTCGATCATCCCGACCCGAGCATCTTCCTGGTGTTGAGTTCGCCGACCGATTCGCCCGGCGTGGGCAATATGGATTTCGTGATTTTCCCGCCGCGCATTCTCGCGGCCCAGGACACGTTCCGCCCGCCGTGGTTCCATCGCAACGTCGCCAGCGAGTTCATGGGTCTGGTGCATGGCGCCTACGACGCCAAGGCCGACGGTTTCGCGCCGGGCGGCTGTTCGATCCACAACTGCATGACCGGCCACGGCCCGGATGCGGCGACGTTCGGGAAAGCCTCGAACGCGGATACGTCGGAGCCCGACTACATCCGCGACACCATGGCGTTCATGTTCGAAACCCGCGCGGTGATCCGCCCGACGCGGCAGGCGCTCGACGCCGAGCATCGCCAGCGCGATTACCAGCAGTGCTGGGCGGGACTGGAGAAACACTTCAAACCCTGATCGTCCGGTCGCCGGCCGACGTATCGCCGGTCGATGCGTTGCCGGTTCGATCGTGAACGTAGGTGCGTTCGCACGCTCGCATCGAAGGCGGCGCTTGGCTACCCTGTGGCGAATCTTTGCACAGGAGCTTCCCGATGCGTCCGTCGATTCTGCTGATCCCGATGCTGATCGCCGCCGTCCTTGCCGGATGCGGCGAGCGCACGCCGGCGACGCCTGCCGTGCCTGAGCCGGCAGCGCCCGAACCCGAAGCGCTTGGGAGGGTCGAAGCGTCGATGCCGCGTCCCCCGTTCAGCGAGCCGGCCCCCGCTACCGATGTCGGCATGCTGCCGGCACCCGACACCATCACCTTCGCCGGTTTCGGACCTGCGGCGTTCGGCTCGGACGAGGAAAGCGTGCGCATGGCCTGGGGCAAGGACATGGAAGGCGCGCCATCTGAACCCGGCGGCTGTTACGTGCTGGCGCCGGCGCCGCGCGGCGAGCCGCCGTTCCGTTTCGGTTTCATGCTGGAGGGCGGCAAATTCGCGCGGATCGATGTGCGCACCGCCGCGATCGCCGCGCCCGGCAGCGGCAAGGTGGGCATGCCCGCGAACGAGATCGAGCGTCTGTATCAGGGCGTGGAGACGACGCCGCACAAATACACCCCGGCCGCGCGCGTGATGCGCGCGAAGGACCCGGCGGGCGGCACCGCTGCGCTGGTGTTCGAGACCGATGCGAACGGTGTGGTCGTCGCATGGCGTATCGGTGTGCCGCCGCAGGTCGATTACGTCGAAAACTGCGGCTAAGCGGCGCGTCCGCCCGGTCTGGCATAGAATTGGGCCAACGACTACGAGGGAGACGGCGCGATGATCATGGCACTCGGCTGGTGCGTGCTGGCTCTGGTATTCCTGGGGCTGGGCGGCGATTCGGTGCTGAAAGGCGCGTCCGGGCTGTCGCGACGCTTCGGCTGGTCGCCGTTCGTCACCGGCCTGCTGCTGGTCGCATTCGGCACCTCGATTCCGGAATTCGCGGTCAACGCTCGCGCATTCGTCACCGGCAGCCAGAGTCTGGCGCTGGGCAACGCCATCGGCAGCAATATCGTCAACTTCGGTCTCACCCTCGGCCTCGCGGCGATCGTCGCACCCCTCGTGGTGCGCTGGCGCGCGCTGGCGCCGCTGCTGATCTGCCTGATCGTCGCCACCATCGCTTTGATCGGGCTCGGCTACGACGGCGTGTTGAGCCGCATCGAAGGCATCATCTTCGTCCTCGCCTTCATCGTGGTCGTGTCAATCGCAGTGGTGCGTAGCCGGCGCGAGACGCCCGAGCTGCAGGAAGAGATCGCCGGTTATCTGAAAACCGGCGACGGTCTCGGCCTGAACGTCCTGCGCTTCGTCGTCGGTGGGGTGCTGCTGTATTTCGGCGCAATGTGGCTGGTGCAGCATGCGCCTATCGTCGGTACCGCCTGGGGCATGACCCCGCTGCTCACCTGTTTGATCATTGTCGCCATCGCCACCGCACTGCCGGAAGCCGTCGCGGCGATGTCTGCGGCACGGCGCGGGCAGGGCGATATGGTGGTCGGCCATGTCATCGGCTCCAGCCTGTTCAATCTGCTGATCGTGGTCGGCGGCATGGCCGCGCTGCGCGACCTGCCGATCCCGGCGTCGTTCGTGGGCTTCGAACTGCCGGCGGCGCTGGCCGCATCGCTGCTGCTGTATCCGATGCTGCGCCGCGATCTGCAGATCAGTCGCGCGGAAGGCGGGGTGCTGTTGCTCAGCTTCATCGCCTGGGTCGTCTTCGAACTGATGTTGTCGCGTTGATCTGTCGCGTTTCGATCAATCCAGTCCCATCGATGCTCGCCATGCCGGGCTTTGACGTTTGATCAGAGAGTGTCGATGAGCAAAAGGGAATCGGTGATCATCCGCGTGCTGCCCGGCCGTGCGGCGCGCGCATTGCAGGACTTCTTCCGACTGGAGGCCGCTGGCGGCATCCTGTTGATCGGCGCCGCCGTGCTGGCGATGATGTTGGCCAATTCCCCGCTGTCGGATTTCTACGAACTGTTCCGCGAGTTTCCGCTGCAGGCGCGTGCGGGCGAGCTGAACATCGAGAAGCCGCTGCTGCTGTGGATCAACGACGGCCTGATGGCGATCTTCTTCCTGCTGGTGGCGCTGGAGATCAAACGCGAAGTGCTGAGCGGACAGTTGTCCAGCCGTGCGCAGCTGATCCAGCCGCTGGTCTGCGCGGCGGCCGGCGTCGCCATCCCGGGCCTGATCTACGTCTGGATCAACGCCGGCGATGCGCAGGCGACGCGCGGCTGGGCGATCCCCACCGCCACCGATATCGCATTCGCGCTCGGCATCCTGTCGTTGCTCGGGTCGCGCGTGCCGGTGGCGATGAAGCTGCTGCTGTCGACGATCGCAGTGCTGGACGACCTGATCGCGATCGTGATCATCGCCGTGTTCTATACCAGCGATCTGTCGATGATCGCATTGGGCGCGGCCGTGGCAACGCTGCTGATCATGGTTGTGCTGAACCGCCTGAAGGTGCGCGCATTG
>JAYUUH010000652.1:0-2308 GCA_043754745.1 Lysobacter sp. | reverse complement strand
AACCACCGAATGCGCGATCAGCGCGCAGCGTTCCTCCATCGCTTCCCTGCCCAACTGCAGCGTGTAGGCGATGTCGTGCAGCGAAGGCGTGGCCTGCGCGTCGTCGTCGTCGATGCGCGCCGCGAGTCCATCCGCCAGCGCGTCCGCCAGCAACTGCGCGCGCTGCCGCAGCTGCTCGGTGGTTTTGGCCGACAACGGAATCAGCGCCGGACGCGCAGAGGTGACGTCGTGCTCAGCGGCGGCGCGCGTGCGGCGCGTCGGCGCCGCTTCCAGCACCAGATGCGCATTGGTGCCGCTGAAGCCGAAGGAGCTGACCACTGCCGACCGTCCGCCCTTCGCGTTCTCGGGCCACGGCTTCAGTGCGGTGTTGACCACGAACGGGCTGTCGGACAGGTCGATGTGCGGATTGAGGCGTTCGAAGCTCGCCGCCGGCGGAAGTTGGCGATGCTTCAGCGCCAGCACCAGCTTGAGCGCGCCGGCGACGCCGGCCGCGTAGAGGGTGTGGCCGATGTTGCCCTTCACCGAGCCCAACGCGCAGTAGCCGGTTTTGCCGGTGTAATGGCGGAAGGCCTGGGTGAGGCCTTCCACTTCGATCGGATCGCCCAGCTTCGTGCCCGTGCCGTGCGCTTCGATCAGCTGGATGTCTTCCGGATCGATCCCGAAGCGGTCGTAGACAGCGCGCATCAGGCGCGTCTGCGACACCGGGTTCGGCGCGGTGATGCCGTTGGTCTTGCCGTCCTGGTTGACGCCCCAGGCGCGGATCACCGCGTGGACGATGTCGCCGTCGCGCTCGGCGTCGGCGAGGCGCTTCAGCATCAGCGCTCCCACGCCTTCGCCAGGCACGAAGCCGTTCGCGCGGTGATCGAAGGCGAAGCAGCGGCCGTCGGCCGACAGCATGCCAGACTGGCCGGTCTTGACGTGCATCGTCGGGCCCGCCATCACCGCCACCCCACCGGCGAGCGCGAGATCGCAGTTGTCCGCGACCAGACTGTCGCAGGCGTTGGCGATCGCGACCAGCGAGGATGAGCACGCGGTGTCGATCGACAGGCACGGCCCCTGCAGGTTGAGGAAGTACGCGATGCGCGCGGCGAGGATCGACATCGCTGCGCCGGTGAAGCCTTGGGTACTGAACTGGTGCTCGCGCGAGCGCTGGTGGTAGTCGGTCGCGCCGCAGCCGACGAAGACGCCGCAGCGGCTGCCGGACAGGCTGCGCGGGTCGATCGCGGCGTTCTCGATCGCGTGCCAGCAGTTCTGCAGCATCAACCGCTGCTGCGGGTCCATGCTCTCGGCTTCGGTCGGCGAAATATTGAAGAACAGCGGATCGAATGCGTCGCAGTCGTCCAACACGCCCATCCAGCGGCTGTTGGTGGTGCCGGGAATCGAGATGTCCTCGCTGAAGTAGCGTTCGATGTCCCAGCGCTGCGGCGGCACGGTATCGATGCAGTCCTTGCCGCCGGCGATGTTGCGCCAGAACGCGTCGAGGTCGCCGGCGCGCGGGAACTGGCCGGCCATGCCGATGATGGCGATGGCGTCGGTGCCCGTGTTCCGGCGCGCGGCCTTGCCGCGCCATGAGGCCAGGGTCCGGACCGACCGTTCGGCCGGGCGCATGCGCTCAGCGAGCGGCCTGGCATCGACCGGCCTTGAATCGACCGGCCTTGAATCGACGTGTTCCGTCGGCGCGGAGGACGGCTGCGGCTGGGTCGGACTCGGCTGGGTCGGACGCGCCGGCAGCAGGCCGGCAAGAAAGCGCACGAACTCGGCCAGGGTGGGATGGCTGTAGACCTTGGTCGCTTCGATGCGGGTGCCGTAGGCGGTGTTGATCCTGCGGACCCAGGTCACCCCGGTGATCGAATCCAGGCCGAGGTCGACGAACTGCCGGTGCGCGTCGATCTCTCCCTCCGGCATGTGCAGTTCCTGCGCGAGCATCTGCCGGAGCGCAACAGAGAGATCCGCTTCCGCGGCGGCGGCGGCATTCGTCGCCACGAGCTTGATCGCGACGGGCCTGGTCGGCACGGTCGTAGTCGGCATCGGCAATGCGGTCGGCGATGACGCGGGTTCTGCGGCCGGGGGTTCCGCCGCGTGAAGCACCGGCTTGGCGGCATTGGCGACGACCTGCGCCCGCGCGGCGCCCAGCAGCGCGACGCGCTCGACGACGAAATCGCGAAACTGGCGCAGCGTCGGATGGCTGTAGACCTTGGTTGCCTCGATCCGGGTGCCGTACTCGCTGTTGATCTTCCTGATCCAGGTCACCCCGGTGATGGAATCCAGACCGAGGTCGACGAACTGGGTGTCTTCATCGACATCGCCG
>JAYUUH010000651.1:0-2310 GCA_043754745.1 Lysobacter sp. | reverse complement strand
GGAACAAGCGGCTTTGGAACAAGCGGCTTTGGAACAAGCGGCTTTGGAACAAGCGGCTTTGGAACAAGCGGTTCTCGACCAAGCGGCTCTGGAACAAGCCGCTCTTGATGAAGCGGCGCTCGATGAAGCGGCTCTGGAGCAGTCCGCGTTCGAGCGAATGATTCTCGAAGAAGCCGCCCTGGTGGCGGCCGGTTTCGACAGCGGCGTTGTCGAAGAAACCGTTCTTGAAGAAATTTCGCTCGAAGAGACCGGATTCGAAGAGATCGCGCTTGAAGAAGCAGCGATCGAACTGCCTGCGGCCGTAGACATTCCGCTCGAAATCACGTTCGACGACGTCACGCCCGATCCGTCGCCAGCAGTCGAGCAGGGGCTTGCCGAGCAGACGCTTACCGAGCACACCTTCGACGATGCCGTGTTCGTCGACGAAGCCTTCGTCGAGATCGGTGCGCCGGCTGAGTCGGAAGTTCCCGGATACGTCGCTTCTGTCGGTTACGAGTACGTGTACGAGATTCCCGTCGTCGCGCCGGAAACGGTCGATGTCGTCGAGGCTGCGCCCGAGGCCGAAGTCGCTGCAGCGCGGCCGCAGATGCCGAGCTTTGCGCCGTTGGCCGAGCTCAAGCCCTTGTCGTCGCCGGTGGATTTCGGAGGTGGTGCCGACGACGAGCTCGGCCTGCGCGGCACGCAGGAGCAGGTGCGCGTCCGCGCAGAATTGCTCGACCGCTTGGTGAACTACGCCGGCGAAGTCGCCATTTACCGTTCGCGACTCGAACAGCAGCTCGGCGCGTTCCGCGGGGCCACTGCGGAAATGGCGCAGACCAATATCCGTCTGCGCGATCAGCTGCGTCGTCTGGATATCGAAACCGAAGCGCAGATCATCGCGCGCTACCAGCGCGAGGGCGAAACTCGGGACGAGACCTTCGATCCGCTGGAACTCGACCGCTTCTCCAACCTGCAGCAGCTGTCGCGCGCGCTCGCCGAAACCGCGGCCGACTTGAACAGCCTGCAGAGCACGCTCGACGATCTCACCCAGGGTTACGACACGCTGCTCTTGCAGCAGTCGCGCGTGAGCTCGGAGCTGCAGGAAGGTCTGATGCGCACCCGCATGGTGCCGTTCGACACCATCGTGCCGCGTCTGCGTCGCGTGCTGCGCCAAGCCTCGACCGACACCGGCAAGCCGGTCCAGCTCAAGCTCGACGGTGCCCAGGGTGAGCTCGATCGCAACGTACTGGAGCGCATGACCGCGCCGCTGGAGCACATGCTCCGCAACTCGGTGGCCCATGGTCTCGAAAAGCCCGCGCAGCGCAGCGCGAGCGGCAAACCCGCCGAAGGCACGGTCACCATCGCCATCCGCAAGGAAGGCTCGGAAGTCGTGCTGCAGATCACCGACGACGGCAAGGGTCTCGACCGCGACGCGATCCGTCACCGCGGCGAAACGCGCGGCCTCGTCCGCAAGGACGCGGTGCTGTCGAATGCACAGCTCGATGCGCTGATCCTGGAACCCGGTTTCTCGACCGCCGAGGAAGTCAGCCAGCTGGCTGGCCGCGGCGTCGGCATGGACGTGGTCGCCAGCGAAGTCCGCCAGCTCGGCGGTACGCTGGATATCCACTCCGAGCGCGGCACCGGCACCGTCTTCACGCTGCGCCTGCCGCAGACCCTCGCGGTCACCCAGGCCGCCTTCGTGCGCATCGGCGAAATCACCTTCGCGGTACCGATCGCTTCGGTCCGCGGCGTCGGTCGCATCCAGCGCGAGGAACTGGCGAAGGGCGACCTCACCAGCTACCGCTACGGTACCGAAGAATATCTGTTGCACGATCTCGGCAAGCTGCTCGGCCATGCGCCGGCGAAGGCCGAGGGACAACTGCAGATGCCGCTGCTGCTCACCCGTTCGGGCGACCTGCATGTCGCGGTGACCGTCGACCAGATCCTCGGCAACCGCGAAATCGTGGTGAAGCCCATCGGTCCGCAGGTCGCTTCGATTCCCGGCATCTTCGGCGCCACCATCATGGGCGACGGCAGCGTGGTGGTGATTCTGGACGTCGCGCCGCTGGTGCGCCGCCAGACCGCGCAGCTGCTGGAACTCGAAGAGGCGCTGCAGACGCCGTCCGCCGAACAGCGCGCGGTGCCGCTGGTCATGGTGGTGGACGACTCGATCACCATGCGCAAGGTCAGCAGCCGCGTGCTGGAACGCAACAATTTCGAGGTGCTGACCGCGAAGGACGGCATCGACGCGCTGGAACGCATGGTCGATCGCGTTCCGGACCTGATGCTGCTCGATATCGAAATGCCGCGCATGGACGGTTACGAGCTGGC
>JAYUUH010000650.1:0-6845 GCA_043754745.1 Lysobacter sp. | reverse complement strand
CTCCGGCGTGCCCTCGCCCGCGAACATGCGGATCGGGTCTTCGCCGGTGCGGCGGTACGGGTACACGCCGCCGGTGTAGGGGTAATAACCGGGCAGGTTTTCCTTCTGCAGGAACACCAGCAGTTCGCCCCAGCTCTTGTAGGTGGGCGCGGCGATCTTCGGGATTTTCTGGTAGGACAGCGATTCGCGGTAGTTCTCGACCTTGATGGTCTTGTCGCGGACCTGGTATTCGGTGACTTCGTCGACGATGGATTTCAGCCGCATCGGCCATTCGCGCAGCAACTTCAAGGCTTCGGACGACAGCGATTGGACGGCATCGTTGTAGCGTTGGCGGAGGGTGAGGAGGGTGCGGTCGACGCCATAAGCCCCTCTCCCGTCGGGAGAGGGGTTGGGGAGAGGGTTCGGCGCACGAGAAGCGTCACCGGTCGCCGTGCCCTCTCCCTCGGTCCCTCTCCCGGGGAGAGAGGGAAGCAAAGCATCGCTCGCATACAACTCCAATGTTTTCGGCAACGCCGTGTCGCCCAGATCATGCAACGACTGCCAGTACGACTGCGCGCGGTCGGCTATCTCGGCCTGGGTTTCGATCTGCCGGTTGATACCGCGGCCCTGTTCGGCGATCTCGGCGAGATAGCGCACGCGGCTGCCGGGAATCAGAACGGTGGCGCGCGGTTCCTTCAGCGAGGTGTCGACGTCCGGGTTCCATTCCTCCACCGGCAGCGACAGCTTCTCGCTCATCAATCGGCACAGGTTCGCGAACATCCAGCTGATGCCGGGGTCGTTGAACTGCGAGGCGATGGTCGGATAGACCGGCACATCTTCGTCGGGTGTCTGGAACGCGACGCGATTGCGCTTCCACTGCTTGCGGATGTCGCGCAGCGCGTCTTCGGCGCCGCGTTTGTCGAACTTGTTCAGCACCACCAGCTCGGCGTAATCGAGCATGTCGATCTTTTCGAGCTGGCTGGGCGCGCCGAAGTCGCTGGTCATCACGTACATCGGGAAATCGACGAGATCGACGATCTCCGAATCGCTCTGGCCGATACCTGCGGTTTCGACGATGACCAGGTCGTAGCCCAGCGATCTGAGGAAACCGATGCAGTCCTTCAGCACCACGTTGGTGGCGGCGTGCTGGCGACGGGTGGCCATCGAACGCATGAAGACGCGCTTGGACCGCAGCGAATTCATGCGGATGCGGTCGCCGAGCAGCGCGCCGCCGGTGCGGCGGCGGGTGGGGTCGACCGACACCACGGCGATGCGCATGTCGGGGAAATTGGCGAGGAAGCGATTCAGCAATTCATCGGTCACCGACGACTTGCCGGCGCCGCCGGTGCCGGTGATGCCGACCACCGGGGTTTTGCCGCCGGCCAGCTGCCATTCCTTGCGCAGATGCGCGAGTTCGGATTCCTCCAGCGCACCTTCCTCGATGGCGCTGAGCATGCGGCCGATGGTGATTTCGTCGGAGTCGCCTTCGCTGGCGATGTCGACGCGCTGCGGTTTTTCCACTGGCAAGCGCGCGGCGCCGGCGCGGCGCACCACGTCCTCGATCATCGCGACCAGGCCCATGTGCATGCCGTCGTTCGGGTGATAAATGCGTTCGACGCCGTAGGCCTGCAGCTCGCGGATTTCTTCCGGGGTGATGGTGCCGCCGCCGCCGCCGAAGACTCTGATATGCGAAGCGCCGCGCTCCTTCAGCATGTCGACCATGTACTTGAAGTATTCGACGTGGCCGCCTTGGTACGACGACAGCGCGATGGCGTCGGCGTCTTCCTGCAGCGCGGCGCGGACCACGTCCTCGACGCTGCGGTTGTGCCCCAGGTGGATGACTTCGGCGCCCTGCGCCTGGATCAGCCGGCGCATGATGTTGATCGCGGCGTCGTGGCCGTCGAACAGGCTGGCGGCGGTGACGAACCGCAGCGGCGAGGTTTCGCTCTGTATCGAGGACATGCTCTGAGAGGACGTGTCCTGGTCGAGAGCGGGTGCGGCTGGCGTGCTCATGGCGCGCTCCGTGCGGAAACGGGGATTGGCGCATTCTAGCCTGCGGGCCCTGCCCACCCCAGCCGTACGGTCCCGCGCGGGCGGTCCGCCTTGCCTGCCCGGCGCCCGGGCGGGGATACTCCGCCGCATGGGGAACAACACACCGATACGTTCGACATCGTTACCTTCAACGACAGGGGCTTCGCGCTTCTGGCGGATCGTGCGCTGGGGCGCGTTTTCGCTGGCGACCCTGATCGGCACAGGGCTGCTGCTGGCCAACCACTTCACGCCGCCGGCGAACGGCGCCCACAGCACCGCCTTGCCGGTGCAGGCCGACGCGACCGAACTGGACCGAGAGCTGGCGCCGCTGCTGGCGGCTTATCCCGGCAAGACCGGGGCGCTGCTGGTGACCGACGGCGTGGAGGCGTTCGCGGCGCGGGCGTTGTCGGCGCAGAAGGCCGGGCGCAGCCTGGATCTGCAGTACTACATCTGGCACGACGACCTCACCGGCCGCCTGCTGGGCCGCGAAGCCTGGCAGGCCGCCGAACGCGGCGTGCGCGTGCGGATGCTGCTGGACGACATGAACGCCGAGGGCATGGACTCGAAGCTGCTGTTGCTGGACAGCCATCCCAACATCGAGCTGCGGCTGTACAACCCGTTCCGCAATCGCACCGGCCCGGCGCGGATCATCGAATTGATCCAGCGGATCTTCAGCGTCAACCACCGCATGCACAACAAGGCTTGGATCGCCGACGGCCGGGTGGCGGTGGTGGGCGGCCGCAACATCGGCGTGGAGTATTTCGGCGCCGGCGACGACGTGAATTTCCGCGACCTGGACGTGGTGCTGTTCGGGCCCGCGGTGGACGAAACCAGCGCGATGTTCGACCGCTACTGGAACAGCGCCGCGGCGGTGCCGCTGGCGGGACTCGCGCGGACGCCGGCGGGCGCGTTCGACGAACTCGGCGAAGCCATCGAGGCCGAAGCCGCCAGCCCGGAAGCGCGGCGCTATCTGCAGCGCGTCGAGTCTTCGCCGCGGGTGCAGGATTACGCCGGCAAGCGCCTGGAACCGTTCTGGAGCGACCGCATCCATCTGGTCGCGGATCCGCCGCTGAAATGGGAAGACGACAGCCGCGACGAATGGCTGGTGCATGCCATCGCAAAAGACCTGTCGACCGCTAAACACAAGGCACTGCTGATTTCGCCGTATTTCGTGCCCGGCCCCGACGTGACAGCGCAGATGATCGGACTGGTCGGCAAGGGCGTCACCGTGGGCATCGTGACCAACTCGCTGGCGGCGAACGATGTCGCCGCGGTGTACGGCGCCTATCGCCCGTATCGCGACACGTTGATCGGCGGCGGCGTGCACGTGTACGAACTGCGCGCGCAGGGCCACCCGGGCAGCAGTCTGTTCGGCAGCAGCGGCGCCAGCCTGCACACCAAGGCCTACAGCGTGGACGACACCCGCGGCTTCATCGGTTCGTTCAATCTCGATGCGCGATCGGCGTATCTCAACACCGAGATGGGGGTGATGTTCGACGATGCGGCGCTGGCGAAAGCGGTGCGCGACGAGTATCTGCGCCTGTCCGCGCCGGATCTCAGCTACTGGATGACGCTGGACGAACGCGGCATGCCGCGCTGGCTCGATCGCGCCTCGAAGCCGGTGTCGCTGCTGCCGGAAGAACCCGGCACCACCGGCTGGCAGCGTTTCAGCGCGCATGCGATTTCGTGGTTGCCGCTGGAGTCGCAGCTGTGAGCATGCAGTGATGAGCATGCCGCCCTCACTCGCCGACTTGCAGACTGCGGCCGAAACCGGTTCGGCCGAACATGCGTATTCGCTGGCGCATGCGCTGGTGGACACGCAACGGATGGACGAAGCCCAGCGTTGGTATCTGCGCTCGGCCGAAGCCGGGCATGTCGGCGCGCAGATCGAATACGCGCGGATGCGGCTGTACGGCATGGTCGGCGCGCCCGCGCCGCAGGCCGCCAGCGAATGGCTGCTGCGCGCGGAACAGGCCGGGCATCCTGCTGCGTCGGATCTGTTGGCGCAGATCGCGCTCGGCGGCACCATCCTGCCGCGCGACGGCCGCATCAACGACCGCATGCTGCGCGCGGTGCAGGCGAACTTTCCGCCGGCGCTGCTCACTGCGGCGATCCACTTCGGCCGCAAGCCGCACCCGGAAGATCAGACGCTCTGCCTGCAGTTGCTGGAGCGCGCGGCAAGCCGCGGTAGCGCCGTCGCAGCGATGTTGCTGGCCGAACGACTGGCGCACGGCGAAGGCTGCGATGCGCAGCCTGAAACCGCCGAGGATCTGTGGACGCAGCTCAGCGCGAACGGCGTTCCGCGCCTGCCCGGCTTCACCCTGCCTCCGCCCGGCCCCGCTGGCGGCGCACCGCGACAACTGGCGCTGGAAGACGTACTGCAACCGACGCCGGCACGGACGTTATGCCTGCAACCGCGGGTGTTGGTGATCGACCGATTGTTTTCGGCCGACGAATGTCGGTTGCTGATCGCCAGCGCACAGCCGCATCTGCATCCGTCGCAAACCGCCGATCCGGTCACCGGCGTGCCCTACACACTGCAGGTGCGCACCAGCAGCGAAGCCAGTTTCGATCCGGTGATGGAAAGTGGCGCGCTGCGTTTGGCGCAGCTGCGGATGGCGTTCGCGGCCGGTATCGACCTGCACCATGCCGAACAACTGACTGTACTGCGCTACGAACCCGGCCAGCAATACCGTCCGCATCGCGATTATCTGCCGGCCGGTACGCTGCAGATGGATCGTCCGCATGCCGGCAATCGCGTACGCACCATCTGCGTATATCTCAACACGGTCGAAGCCGGCGGCGCGACCGAATTTCCGGTGCCCGGGCTGCGTATCGACCCGATACCGGGCCGCGCCGTGGTGTTCGACAATCTCATGGCCGACGGCAGCCCTCAGCCCGACTCCCTGCACGCCGGCACCCCGGTGGAGGCCGGCGAGAAATGGCTGGCGACGCTGTGGATCCGCCAGGGGCGCTATCGTTCCTGGTAAGCCGTCAAGTCGAATCGCCACCGATCGCCGCCCAGCATCGCGTACCGAGCCATCGCGCAAGGCATCGCTCAGCGCGTGATGACCTCGCGATGCATCGGCGCCAGGATCGACAGCAGCTTGTTCTGCGCGCGGAACGGCACGCCGCGGCGATTCATCGCGATCTGCAGGTCTTCGACCAGCGCGTTGAAATCGGCCTTGTCGATCGCGAACGCGGCGTGCGTTTCCTTCATGTCGCGGCCGCTGTAGGCGCAGCCGCCGCCGAGGATCGCGCAGAACTGCTCGGCCAGCTGGCGCTTGACGCGATCGTGGTCGACCTTCTCGAAGAACGGCCGCATCCGCGGGTCTTCCAGCAGGATCACCATGAAATCGTCCATCAACGCGGTCATGCCGGGCATGCCGCCGAATTGCTCGAACACGCCGGCGAGTTCCGGATGCGCCGGCGCGGGATCAGGCACGCCGGGCGCGCGCTGCTGTACGGGCGGGGCGTCGGACGCGGCGTCTTGCGCCGACGCCGGCACTGCGTGGAAAACGACGCACGCCGCTGCGAGCGGCACGAGACGCAGAAAATTGCGGATACGCATGTTCATCTCCGGAAGGATGTCAGAAACCGACCTGCAGCGAGGCGTAGACCCCGCGCTGGCTGTCGCGGATGACGATGTTGCCGAGGTCGACGTAGGCGACCGTCAGCGACACATGGCGGTTCGGCGCCCAGGCGACGAACACGTCCCAGGCATCGTCTTCATCGGCGATGTTGAGATTGTTGGGCTTGGTGCGGTATTCCGCGCCGATCGCCAGACGACGGTCGAGCAGATAGGCGACCGAGGTCTCGAACTGCGGCGAATAGCCGCTGTCGCGATCGCCGCCGAAACCGAGGATGCCGAACTGGTTGGCTTCGGTGAACCGCACGGTCGCATTCAGCAGCAGACTCTTGTCCAGATAGAGCTTGGTAGCGCTGACGTAGAGGTCGGTGCCGCGATCGTCCTCGGCGCCGATCGCGCGCACCAGCGCGCCGCGGTCGTTGCGCTTGTGCTGCGCGCCGATCGCGACCTGCGGCACCCAGCTGTCCTGTTCCAGCACCGCGTCCCCGAACACTTTCACTTTCACGCCGTAGGTGTCCTGGCGGATGGTGAAACCCTCGCCCAGCCCCAGCGCGGCGCCGACCTGTTCGGTATCGAACGCCTGGCGCGATACGCTGAACTCGACGCGATCGCGGAGCCCGATCGTCGCACCGTAGCTGTCGAGGCTGTAATCGTCGACATCGACGCGGGTATAGAACGCGTTCGCGCCGAACTGATTGTTTTCGCCGTAGCCGCCGATCACCGCCCACGGCGTCAGACCGCCGCCGGCCGCGCCTTCGATCTGGCTCACGCCGGCGGTAAGCAGCAGTTTCCCGCCGGTCGCCGCATTCGCGGGCTCGACCGGCGCTTCGTCCTCGGGCGCCTCCAGATCGGAGACATCCTGCGCCCACGCCGGGGCGGCACAGATCGAGAGCAGACACGCGAAAGCGAGCGAACGCGTGCGCGGCATCGAGTGCCGCCTGTAACGCTGGACCATACGGATTTCCTCATGGATTGAAACGACCGGCGAATCCCCGCCGCGTGCGCGATGCGGGGCGCCACTGAGAGTCGAAGATCAGGATTTCTGCGACGAAACGACGCGCTCGCAGGCGCGATTGAACGCGGCGGCGATGCGGGTCATCGCCCTGCTGCCCTTGAGCGGGGCCTTGACCCGGAAATCGCCGGATTCCGCCGTGTATTCGGCCATCCGCGCCAGCGCATCGGCGGGCGCGAGCACGCGCAACCACAGCATCGCCAGCGCGGCCGCCAGCAGCAGCAGCGCGAGACC
>JAYUUH010000649.1:0-2329 GCA_043754745.1 Lysobacter sp. | reverse complement strand
CGCGCTTCTTGGCGGACTTGATGTTGGCCACGGTGGAATCCTGGGGTTATCGGTTGGGTCGGGAGGTGTGGAACCCAGAGGTTCCTTTGTTGCCCGATCGTATGAATTGAGAGGGCAGGCCGCCGCTGTGCGGACAGCTAGACAGAAAATTATGGGGGATTCAGTGGGTTGGGTCAACTGGGCGGCACAAAGGACTGCAGCATGAGCGGTTCCGACCCCAAACCGGCTCGGCGCGGCGGGTTGTTGCGCTCCACCTCCATCTTCAGCGCCATGACCCTGCTGTCGCGCATCGCCGGTTTCGCCCGCGATGCCTTGCAGTCGCGGATCTTCGGCAGCTCGGCGGCGATGGACGCCTTCGTCATCGCCTATCGCATCCCGAATTACCTGCGGCGGATCTTCGCCGAGGGCTCGATGCAGATGGCCTTCGTGCCGGTGCTGAACGAGATCCGCGAGCGGGGAGACGACGCGGCCCTGAAGGAATTCGTCGACCGCATGGCCGGGGCGCTGTTCGCGGTGGTATTCGTGGTCTCGGGCATTGGCATGCTGGCGGCCCCGCTGATCGCGGGACTGTTCGCGCCCGGTTCGGTCGACGAACCCGAGAAATTCGGCCTGATCGTGCAGATGCTGCGGATCACCTTTCCGTATCTGCTGTTCATTTCGATGATGGCGCTGGTCGCCTCGGTGCTGAACAGCTTCGGCAAGTTCGCGCTGCCGGCGGTGACGCCGGTGCTGCACAACCTGGTGATGATCGCGGCGATGGTGTGGCTGGCGCCGCGCTTCGACGAGCCCGCCAAGGCGCTGGCCTGGGGCGTGCTGGCCGCGGGCGTCCTGCAGTTGCTGGTGCTGTGGCCGGCGCTGGGCCGGTTGGGCATCCGGCCGACCTTCAAGCCCGGGTTCGGTCATCCCGACGTGCGCCGGGTCGCCAAATTGATGGTCCCGACGCTGTTTTCGTCCTCGGTGGCCCAGCTGAATCTGCTGGTGGGCACGATGTTCGCCTCGGTGTTGGTCACCGGCAGCCAGACCTGGCTGTATCTGTCCGACCGGCTGGTCGAATTCCCGCTGGGACTGTTCGGCGTGGCGATTGGGACGGTGATCCTGCCGCATCTGTCGCGTCGCCACGCCGCAGCCGATGCCGACGGCTACTCGGCCGCGTTGGACTGGGGCCTGCGGCTGGCGCTGCTGGCCGGGGTGCCGGCGGCGCTGGGCCTGCTGTTGCTGGCCGAACCGCTGACCTCGGTGGTCTATCAGGGCGGCAAGTTCACCCCGCACGACACCCGGATGGCGGCGATCAGCCTGAGCGCGATGAGCATCGGCATCCCCGCGTTCATGCTCAGCAAGGTGCTGTCGCCGGCGTTCTACGCCCGCCAGGACACCAGGACCCCGATGCGGGCGGCGATCTACACGGTCATCGCCAATGTGCTGATGACCATCGCGTTCACGCTGCCGCTGTGGCTGAACGATATCGACGGTGCCCACGGTGGCATCGCGCTGGCCACGGGGCTGGCCGGCATCTTCAATGCCTGGCTGCTGTGGCGTTATCTGCGCCGCGACGGCCTGCTGCACCCGCAACCTGGCTGGGGCAGGCACCTGCTGCGAATCGCGCTGGGCTGCGCGGCGATGACCGCCGTGGTGATGGCGATTTCGCAGTGGGTGGGCGACTGGACCGCGATCGCCAACCCGTGGCATCGCGTCGGCTGGCTACTGGCGGTCGTGACGGCCGGGGCGGGCACGTATGGCGTGGCGCTGATCGCGCTGGGATTGCGGCCGCGCGACCTGCGCCATTGACGCGGTTCCGATCGAACCCCGGTCGTTGCGGCCATAATCGGTCGCGCTCGCTATACTTCGGAATTAATTGAACTTTAGCTTGTCCGGGCGTTTGGCCGGACAGCCCGGATCCGAATGACTGAATTGTTCCGCGACCTCGACGGCAGGCCGTTGTGCCCGGACGGCAGCGTGGTCTGCGTCGGCGCCTTCGACGGCCTGCACAGCGGCCATCGGGCGCTGGTGGGCCATGCCGTGGCGCGCGCGCGCGAACTCGGCGTGCCCGCGGTCGCGCTGAGTTTCGAGCCGTTGCCGCGCGAATTCTTCGCCGGCGGTTCCCCGCCGCCCCGGCTGCAGCTGCCGCGGATGAAACTGCGCGGGTTCGCGGCGCTTGGCGTCGACCGCGTCGGCCTGCTGCGCTTCAACGCGGCGCTCGCCAGCCTGTCGCCGGAAGACTTCGTCCAGCGTCTGCTGGTCGCGCGTCTGCAGGCCCGCGAAGTCTGGGTCGGCCCCGATTTCCGCTTCGGCCGCGCCCGCGCCGGCAATCTCGCGCTGCTGCAGAAGATGG
>JAYUUH010000648.1:0-6858 GCA_043754745.1 Lysobacter sp. | reverse complement strand
CCCCAGCATTATGAGTGCTGTGCTCTAACCGGCTGAGCTACATAGCCTTTGAACGTTGCTGACAGGTCTTGCGGCTGCAGCTAACCCGCAATTCTCCATGTCCCGGGCCGATGCGTCAATCCGGTGGCGGCGACTGAGGTCGCGCTTGTCCTTGCCGGGCGTGCGTGGCAGAGTCGACGACAGCGGCCGACAGGCCAAAGCTCCCAGGAGTCCGCATCGTGATCGATCCGGACGGTTATCGACCGAATGTTGCCATTGTTTTGATGCGCCCGGATGGCCGGGTGTTCTGGGCGCGCCGTGTCCGCCGCGATGGGTGGCAATTCCCGCAGGGCGGGATGAACAGCGACGAGACGCCCACCGAGGCGATGTACCGAGAACTTCGCGAAGAAACCGGTCTATTGCCTAAACACGTCGACGTGCTCGGCAGCACTCCCGGCTGGTTGCGCTATCGCCTGCCGCCCCGGGCGATCCGCCGCCACGATCACCTGGTTTGCATCGGCCAGAAACAGGTCTGGTTCCTGCTCCGGTTCACCGGCGAGGAGTGCGATCTGCGCCTGGACCTGACCGAGACACCGGAGTTCGACCATTGGCGCTGGGTCGACTTTTGGTACCCGTTGGAGCATGTGGTGAACTTCAAACGCATGGTCTATACCCATGCCCTGCATCATCTGGCGCCGGCGGCCCGGCAAGTGGCTGGAGCACAGGCCATTCCGCCCCCGAACGCGGACCCCCGGCGCTGGTCGTGATCGCGTGGTCGCCGCCGTCCCATCCAGCCGCGGAGCGGGCAGGGACCCGATTCCGGCCAGAATTGACAATCATTCTCATCCATGGCCAAATGAGAACGGTTCCCACCACCTCCCCGATGCCGCCATGTATGTCTGCCTCTGCAACGGAGTCACCGAACGCGAAATCCGCCACACCGCCGCGGCGGGCTGCAAGAGCGTGGCCGAATTGACCATGCGCACCGGCTGCGGCGCGGGCTGCGGCAGTTGCCTGGCGACCGCTGCTGAGATCATCGACGACGTGCACACTGCCGTCGCGGATACCGGGATCGCCCACGCCGCCTGATGGCGGGCGAGGCGCCGAGCATCGTGCATCCGGCGCGATGACAACGCGGACGATTCGCATTCCTTCATCGGTTGCGCGCTGCGGATAAAGTGGCGCCACTGCAACCGACGGAGCCAGCCATGAAAGGCGACCCCAAGACCATCGAATTCCTCAACAAGGCGCTCTATAACGAGCTGATCGCGATCAACCAGTATTTCCTGCACGCCAAGATGCTGAAGAACTGGGGCCTGAAAGAGCTGGCGGACCACGAGTATCACGAGTCGATCGACGAGATGAAGCACGCCGACAAGCTGGCGGAGCGCATTCTCTTCCTGGATGGCCTGCCGAATTTCCAGGCGTTGGGAAAATTGCGGATCGGCGAGAATCCGCGCGAACTGCTGCAGTGCGATCTTGCGCTGGAACACGATGCGCTGCCTGCGCTGCGCGACGGGATCGCGCACTGCGAGAAGGTCGGCGATTACGTCAGCCGCCAGTTGTTCGCCGATATCCTCGACTCCGAAGAAGAGCACATCGACTGGATCGAGACCCAGCTCTCGCTCATGGATCGCCTAGGCGAGCAGAATTATCTGCAGACCAAGATATCGAGCTGAAGCGGCGGCTCGTCCGAAAGAAACGGCGGCAGCGATGCCGCCGTTTTCATTGGTTTCGCTCCGTACGCGGGTCGCGCAAGCCTGCGCTTCCCCGGGAATGACGGCGGGTATGCGATCAGCTGGCTTAAGAGGCGTCCGACGACATGCTTGCGCGCAGCGCCTGGCGGGCGCGGGCGAATTCGTTGGCGATCAGCGCCACCGCCACCGCGGGGCGCTCCAGCGTCTGGGTGCGGATGCCCAGTTCGAGCTTCTTCGCCGCGTTCGAGAGCGACATGGCGCCGAGGTTGGCGCTGGACGACTTCAGCGTGTGCGAGGCATTGCGCAGCATGTCGTAGTCCGGGCCGGTCGCGGCGGTTTCCAGCGCGGCGATGAGTCGCGGCGTATCGTCGAGGAACACCTCGATGAGGCGGTCGACTTCGTTGCCGAGGATACTGCGCAATTCTTCCAGCACTTCGGCATCGAGCACCGGAGGTAACGGTTCAGCCGGCGCCGGCGCGGGCGGCTTGGGCGGGGGAGTGGTCGATGGCACGAATGGATTCGTCGTGATGGCGGGTCGATTGGCGGCCGCTTCGAGGGTCGCGGTGGGCGAGGGCGGCGCGACGGCCGGTGTGGCGGCTGGCGGCGGGGCAGTGTCGGCGCTGCTGTGCTGCGAGGACAACTGGTGCCAATGGAACAGGCAGCGTTCGAGTTCGCCGCGAGTCACCGGCTTGGCCAGGTAGTCGTCCATGCCGGAATCGAGGCATTTCTGGCGGTCGCCAGCCATGGCGTTGGCGGTCATCGCCACGATCGGCAGGCGACGGACGCCGGTGGCGGCCTCGTGTTCGCGCCAGCGGCGGGTGGCGGTATAGCCGTCCATCACCGGCATCTGGCAGTCCATCAGCACCAGGTCGTACCGCGAAGCGGACATCCGCAGCAGCGCGGCTTCGCCGTTGGTGGCGCTGTCGCAGTGGGTGCCGAGCACGCTGAGCAGGCGCTGGCCGACCATCAGGTTCACCGGATTGTCTTCGACCAGCAGCACGCGCATCGGTCGGGCGGGATCGGCCACCGTCGAGACGGGCGCGGCGGCGACAGGCGCGGGCGGTTCGGGCGCGGCCGCATAGCCGCCGTCGAACGACGTGGCGTCTGACAGCGACGGCACGGTCTCGGCGCTGCCCAGGAGCGACATGCGCAGGTCGGCATCCGGCGCTTGGCGGTGCAGGATGGTGGCCGACTGCAGGAGTTCTTCCGGCACGGGTTCGTCGCCTTGCAGGCAGATCAGCCGGACCTGCCCGTACATGCTCTGGCGTTCGAGATTGCGTTGCAGCGCCACCGAGGTGCTGCGTACGCTGGCGAGATCGGCGATGACGGTGGTGTAGGCCCACTCCGCCCCTTGGCTGAGCGCGGAGCGAATGCGATCCAGCGCTTCCTGGGTGGTTTCGACGGCGGTGATGCGCAGGCCCCAGTTCGGCAGCAGCATGCTCAGGCGCAGGCGTAGGCGCTGGTCGCCGGTGAGCAGCAGCACGCGGCCGCTGGTGTGTTCCGCCGGTTTGGCCGAGAGAATGTCGCCCTGCACTTTGAGCATCGGGATCTCGAACCAGAAGGTCGAACCCTGCCCGGCGTCGGATTCCACGCCGATGCGGCCGCCCATCAGGTCGATGATGCGCTTGGAGATCGCCAGCCCGAGGCCGGTGCCACCATAGAGCCGGGTGGTGGAGGCATCGGCCTGGCTGAACGCCTGGAACAATCGTTCCTGCGCCGCCAGGGCGATGCCGATGCCGGTGTCGCGCACTTCGAAACGCAGCTGGTGCTGGGCGCTGGTTTCGCCGATCCGGCGCACGGTCACCGCGATGCTGCCGCGTTCGGTGAACTTCACGGCATTGCTGATGAGGTTGCTCAGCACCTGGCGCAACCGCACCGAATCGCCGCGTACCGGCAGCCGCACGGAGGGGTCGATCTGCAGGTTCAGGCGCAGGCCCTTGCTCTGCGCCGGCCGCTCCATCAACTGGATGACCGACTCCAAGGTTTCGCGCAGATTGAAGGTGGTGGATTCGAGCTGGAGTTTGGAGGCTTCCAGCTTCGAGTAATCGAGGATGTCGTCGACGATCCGCAGCATCTGCTGCGAGGACAGGAACGCTGTGTGCACCATTTCGGCCTGATCGGCCTGCAGCTTGTTGTACATCAGCAGGTCGAGCATCGGCACGATGCCGTTGAGCGGGGTGCGGATCTCGTGGCTCATGGTGGCCAGGAATTCGCCCTTGGCCATCACCGCCGATTCGGCGTCCTGCTTGGCCTGGCGAAGTTGCTGTTCCAACTGGCTGCGGCGCTGCAATTCGCGCTGCAGCTCGCTGCGCTCCGCTTCGCTGCGCGCGGCGATCTCGGCGGCGTCGCGCATGTGCTGCTCATAGTGGCGCGAGGCGTAGGCGAGATAGCCGACGATGGCGGCGGTGGCCGCGGCCAGCGCGAGCGCAGCCATCCGCCACGATTGAGCGTCGGTCGCGGCGTCGGCCACCAGCGCGAGCGTGGCACCGATCGCGGTGGCGAGCGCCAACCAGCGGAAATTCAGCAGCGAGGGCTTCGGCTCGTTCAAATCGGGTACCTGTGTGGTGAACAGTGTCCTGCCGGATCGGCTTTCCTTGCAGCAGCGTGCCCGTCCGGGGTCCGCTGCGCCGCGCTGGAAACAGGGCGTATCCCGGATGATGCCCCAGCCCGAGCCGCCTTGACCAGCATGGACTCCCTCGAATGCTCTACAGCAGCGAGTGCTGGAAGTCGAAATCCATCGCGTTGGCGGCGCTTTGCACCAGATCGCCCTGGATGTAATCGATGCCGCTGAGCCACAGCTTGGCCGCCGTCTGCGGATCTTCGACGTGCTGGCCGATCACCTGCAGGCCGAGCATGTGGGCGCGGTCGATGACCGATCGCATTTCGTCGTGGACGGGCTGCTGGTCGATCTTGCCGGCGTAATGCGGCGACAGGCGCACATAGCTCAGGGGCAATTGCGACAAAAGCGCATCGGCCTCCTGGTTGGCCTGGTACTGGCTCAGGCACAGGCGCACGCCGGCGCTCATCATCCGCTGGCAGAACTCGCGCAGCAGCACCGAATGCACCAGCGCGTCGCCCAGGCGCACGTCCACCACCAGCAGTTTGCCCTCGATGCTGAGGTCGGCCAGCGAGCCCAGCAACCACTGGCCGTAGGTGTCCTGGCCGAGGGTGCGCGCGGCCTGCGGCACGAACAGCCGCGCCCTCTTGCTGCCGCGCAGCTGGTCGCCGAGGATCGCGATCGCGCGGGTCATCACCCGGCGGTCGATCTCATGGACCAGCCCGGCGCGCTCGGCCACCGGTACGATCTCCGCGGCGGTGTGCAACTGGCCGCTGCTGCCGCGCAGCCGCACCAGGGTCTGGTATTGCTCCTGCTCGCCGCCGACTACCGAGACGATCGGCTGGAACGCCAGTTCCAGGCGTTCATCCTTCAGCGCTTCATGCAGTTGCGCCAGCAGTTGCGTGGCCTGTTCCGATACCGCATCCGATTGCGGGCGGTAGGCGGCGATGGCGGTCGGTTCGCTGCGCGCGAGCCGTAGCGCGTCTTCCGCGGCGGCCAGCGCGGTGCCGGCATCGGTAAAACCGTGCGCCAGATCGACGTAACCGACGCAGGCGCGCAGGCGGATGTTGTCGCCGTTGGCGTCCAGGTTGTGGCCGACGAAAGCGTCGCGCAACTGGCGCGCCCACACCGCGTGGCGGTCGGGCGGCAGGCCCGGCCAATACACGACGAACGTGTTGTCGTTGAGCCGCGAAGCATGATGCTCGCCCGCGACCGCTGCGATCATCCGCCCGGCTTCGGTGAGGATCGCGTCCAGCGTGGCGTAGCCGTAATGGTCGCGCAGCGCGGACGTGCCTTCGATCACCACGAAATGCACCGCGCCCGCCACCTGCTGTGGGAACGCCAGCGCGAGTTGCTGCAGCATGTAGGTGCGTGTGAGCAGGCCGGTGGCCGGATGCCGGCGCACTTCCTGTTCGCGCTGTTGTTTGAGCGCACGCGCGCGGCGGACGCGATTCTCCACTGCGGCGATGAGATGGCGCGGCCGCACCGGTTTGCTGAGGTAATCGTCGGCGCCGCTGTCGAGGACTTCGAAATGGCTTTCGGGATTGGTGTCGCCGGTGAGGAACACCACCGGGATGTGCGCATACGCGGCGTGGCTGCGGATCAGCGCGGTGAGTTCGGTGCCGCTCATACCGGGCATGTGCAGATCCATGAGCACCAGATCGGGAATGAACCGGTCCAGGGTCGCCATGGTTTCGCTGGCCACCTGCACCACTTCTGCATCCATGCCGGCGCCCTTGAGCACGCCCTGCGCGAACAGCCCCTGGCTGCGATCGTCCTCGACGATGAGCACGCGATACGCCGGTTCGCCCGTTTCATTGGGCACCACCATCGGCGTGGCTTCGACCACGGCCACTTCTTCCATTGCCGCATCGGCGACAACGGAAACCACCGGAGGCGGCGCATCGCCGCACCAGCGGCGCCAGTAATCGGCCGGCGGGTACTCGGCGCGGGCAGAGGCGCCCGAGCCGGCCGGTCGGCCAGCGGTGGCGGACGAATTGCGTTCTTGCGGAACAAAGGACATCGCAGCTCCCTGATCGAACACGCATTATGCGGGTTCGTCCGGCGTTGGGAAGCGCCGAGGGGATGGGCCGGGGACGGCGCGGGTTCGCATGCGGTATGCACGCCCGCGTCGCGACGGCTCAGGACGGAGAGACCATCCGCGAGACGCCCCGGAACAGCTTGCGCCACAGCCACCACACCAGCAGGGCGATGGTCAGGCCGGTGCCGACCACGACGGTGAGCGCGATCCAGGGGTGCGACCAGACCAGCGCCAGCCCGCCGATGACCGCGGTGTCTTCGGCGACCGACGCGGTCCAGTTGCTGATCGGTTCGGGCGAGGTGTTCAGCAGCGCGCGGGTGCCGGATTTCAGCACGTGGCTGGTCAGCGCGGCGCCGGCCCCCGCGGCCATCATCCCGGCCCCGAGGTCGCCGTCGGGCGAGATCGCGGCAGCGGCGAGAAACGCACCTGCCGGTACCCGCAGCAGGGTCTGCAGCAGATCCCAGCCCGAATCCACGCCCGGGATCTTGTCGGCGAAGAATTCCGCCACCGCCAGCGCGCCGGACACGCCCAGCACCCAGGGGGACGTGGTGGCTTCGAGTGCGGGCGGCAGGTCGAGCCAGCCG
>JAYUUH010000647.1:0-2332 GCA_043754745.1 Lysobacter sp. | reverse complement strand
TGCCGGTCAGCTGTTTGAACACCCAGTACACCGTCCACAGCGAGACGTAGCCGAGTACCGCGCCGGCGATGGCTTCTTTGGCCGGCACGAAGAGATTGTCGACGCTGGCGATCAGGCCGAGCCACAGCAATGAAAGCGTGATCTGATCGGGCAACAACTTGGTGCGCAGGTCCATGCCCGCGCCCGCGATCAGGAAACAGCTCAGCAGCGAAGCGCCGAAGCCCTGCCAGCCGAAGCCGAATCGCCAGACGCTGGCGACGACCAGCAGCATCGTCAGCAGTTCGACGGCGGGATACTGGATCGAGATCGGTGTTTTGCAGTTGCGGCAGCGGCCGCGCAGCGCGAGCCAGCTGAAGACCGGGATGTTTTCGTACCACGACAGCTTGTGCTGGCAGTGCGGGCAGTGCGACGGCTCGACCACGATGCCGGGCGGCGGCGGATCGTAGAGATCGCCCTGTCCCAGTTCATCCAGCGCATCGCGTTTCCACTCCCACTCCAGCCGTTTGGGCAGGCGCAGGATCACCACGTTGAGAAAGCTGCCGACGAGCAGCCCGAGGCACGCGGCGATCGGAAAACCGATCGCCGGGTTCTGGTCGAGGAACGCCATCGATGCGCGGGCCCGGACTCAGCCGCCGACCGCGGCGGCCAGCTTGAAGATCGGCAGATACATGCCGACGACCATGCTGCCCACCAGTACACCGATGATGACCATGATCATCGGTTCCAGCAGACTGGCAAGCGCGTCCACGGCATTATTCACTTCCTGCTCGTAGAATTCGGCGACCTTGAACAGCATGGTGTCGAGCGCGCCGGCTTCTTCGCCGATCGCCGCCATCTGGACGACCATGTGCGGGAACAGGTTGACCTGTTTCATCGCCATGTTGACCGGATAGCCGACGGACACGTCCTCGCGGATGCGCCAGACCGCTTTTTCGTAGACCGAGTTGCCAGTAGCACCGGCGACGCTTTCCAGCGCTTCGACCAGCGGCACGCCGGCCTTGAAGGTGGTGGCCAGAGTGCGCGCGAACCGTGCGATCGCCGAATTGTGCATGATCGCCCCGATCACTGGCACCTTGAGAATGACCTTGTCGAGGAAGTGCTGCAAGCCCGGCGAGCGCTTGTAGGCGAAGATGAAGCTCGCGATGACCGCGATCGTGATGCCCAGCATCAGCCACCACCAGGACACCATGAATCTCGAGAATTTCACGATCAACTGGGTGAACGCGGGAAGTTCGGCGCCGAAGTTCTTGAAGACGTCCTCGAACTGAGGCACCACGAACACGAGCATGATCGCGCTGACCAGGATCGCGACCACGATCACCATCGCCGGATAGAACAGCGCTTTCTTGATCTTGCCCTTCAGCGCCTCGGTGTTTTCCTTGTAGGTCGCGATGGTGTCGAGCACGGTCTCGAGCACGCCCGCCGATTCGCCGGCGCGCACGAGGTTGCGGTACAGCTCGTCGAAATACACGGGATGCTTGCTCATCGCCTCGTAGATCGACGAGCCGCCCTCGATGTCGACGCGCACGGCTTCGACCAGATTCTTCATGCGCAGGTTCTTCTGACCGTTGCCGATGATCTCCAGCGACTGCACCAGCGGCACGCCCGATTTCATCATCGTGGCGATCTGGCGGCTGAAGATGGCGATGTCCTTGGCGCCGATCTTGCTGCCGGCGGCGCCGAACAACGGCTTGGGTTTGGGCTTGACCACGGTGGGCGTGATGCCGATACGGCGAAGCTCGGCGCGCAGCAGGTTGCCGTTCTTGGCTTGCTGCTCGCCCTTCATCTTGATGCCGCGTTTGTCGGTGCCCTCCCATACGAACATCGGCATCTGATTGCCGGCGCGTTCGGTGACGGAGGAGGTTTTCGCGGCGGTGCGGGATGCGGCCATGGCTTAGTCCTTGGTGACGCGGTTGATTTCGGCGAGGCTGGTGATGCCGTTCCGGGCCTTCAGCAGCGCGGATTGACGCAGGTTCTTGACGCCCGAGACCTGTGCGGCCTCGGCGATCTGCATGGCGTTGCCGCCCTGCAGGACGATGGTCTGGATCTGTTCGGTCATCGGCATGACTTCGTAGATGCCGGTGCGGCCCTTGTAGCCGCCCGTGCATTCGGCGCAGCCCACCGCTTCGTACAGTTTGATGCCGGCATGCACTTCATCGGGCGTGTAGCCTTCCGCCAGCAATGCATGTTCGGGCAGCGGCACTTCGCGTTTGCAGTTGTTGCAAAGCCTGCGCGCGAGGCGCTGGGCGATGACCAGGCTCACCGATGAGGTGATATTGAAGGGTGCGATGCCCATGTTAATCAGGCGCGCGATCGTCTGCGGCGCGTCGTT
>JAYUUH010000646.1:0-2336 GCA_043754745.1 Lysobacter sp. | reverse complement strand
AAGTCGAAGCTGCCGGGCGTGGGTATTTCGATCGGGCTGACGCGGCTGTTCTGGCAGCTGCGCGAAGCCGGACTGATCGCAACCGCCGACAGTTCGGTCGATGTGCTGGTCTCGCTGATGGACGACGCCGGTCTCGACGCGGCGCTGTCGCTGTCGCAGAAACTGCGCGCGGGCGGATTGAACGTCGAAACCCAGCTCGAACCGCGCAAGCTCGCCAAGCAGATGCAGTATGCCGACCGCGCCGGCATCCGCTTCGTGGTAATTCGCGGCGAAGACGAAATCGCCCGCGGTACGGTCGCGGTGAAGGACCTGCGTCGCGGCGAGCAGTTCGAAGTCGCCGAGGCCGATCTCGCGCGCACCCTGCTGGTCGAGCGCGAACAATGGCGCGCGCTGCCGCGCCCCGAGGTGAAAACATGAAACCGATCCGCCTGGACGGCCGTTCGCTGACCCGCGACAGGATGGTGGAAGTGGCGTACGGCGCCCAGGTGATGCTGGACGAAGGCGCGCTGCGCAACGTCGCGCACGCCGCCGCGTTCCTGGCCGAGCAGGTGCGGCGTGAGGAACCGATCTACGGCGTCTCCACCGGTTTCGGCAGCAACGCCGACAAACTGCTGGGCGCGCATCCGCTGCGCGATGAACTGCCGGGCGCGACGCCGTCCGGACGCTCGCTGCATGAAGAGCTGCAGCGCAACCTGATCGTCTCGCACGCCGTGTGCGTGGGCGAACCGTTTCCCGCCGACGTGGTGCGCGCGATGCTGTGCATTCGCATCAATACGCTGCTGCGCGGACATTCCGGCGTGCGCGTCGAAACCCTGCAGGCGCTGACGGCGATGCTTAACGCCGGCGTGGTGCCGGTGGTGCCGCAGCTGGGTTCTGTAGGCGCGAGCGGCGACCTGGCGCCGCTGTCGCATCTCGCCATCGTGCTGCTCGGCGGCGGCGAAGCGTTCTACGACGGCGAACGCATGCGCGGCGCGGAGGCCCTGACGCGCGCTGGCCTCGCGCCGGTGACGCTGTCGTACAAGGAAGGTCTGGCGCTGAACAACGGCACCGCGCAGATGCTCGCCACCGGCGTGCTCGCGCTGCATCGCCTGGACGAATTGCTCGACACCGCCGACCTCGCCGCGGCGATGACCCTCGACGCCTTCGCCGGCCGCCTCGGCGCATTCGGCGAAGACGTGCATGCGCTGCGTCCGCATCCGGGCCAGGTCGAGGTCGCGTCGAACCTGCGCGGTCTGCTCGCCGGTTCGACGCTCGCGGATATCGCCTATCACCTCGTGCCGAAATTCCGGCCGTGGTTGCCCGGGAGTTGGGACACTGCCGAATCGCAAGCGCTGAGCTTCGATATCGGCTGGGACTGGGTGCCCACCGATCAGCGCCATGGCCGCGAGAAGTTCTACAACCGGTTCAAACCGTTCCGCGGCGGCAAGAAACACCAGCCGCAGGACAGTTATTCGCTGCGCTGCATCCCGCAGGTGCATGGCGCCGTGCGCGACGCGGTGGCGCAGGCCAAGCGCGTGTTCGAGATCGAATTGAACGCGGTCACCGACAACCCGCTGGTGTTCCCCGACGCACGCGCCGAGCACGTCGAACAGCAGGTGATTTCCGCCGGACATTTCCACGGCATGCCGCTTGCGCTGGCGATGAGCTACGTCAAGGCGTCCATCCCGGTGCTGGCGTCGATCAGCGAGCGCCGGCTCAACAAGCTCGTGGATCCGGCGACCAGCGACGGGCTGCCGCCGTTCCTGATCGGTAATGAAGATGCCACCGAATCCGGCTTCATGATCGTGCAGTACACCGCTGCGGCGATCGTCAACGATCTCGCCAGCCGCGCGCATCCGGCGTCGGTGTATTCGATTCCGACCAGTGCAAACGCCGAGGATCATGTGTCGATGGGCGCCAACGAAGCCCGGCACGTGCTGTCGATGGTCGACGACCTCGGCAAGGTGCTGGCGCTGGAGCTGATGACCGCGGCGCAGGCGCTGGACCTGCGTCGCGACATGATCAACGCCGCCCGCGATCTGGCCGATCGCGCCGACGCCGCGGAACTTGCGGCGAAAGTGCAGGGCGGCCCGCTGCCCGCCGCCGCCGGGCATGCGGCGTTTCTTGCCGAAGTCGAGGCGCTGCGCGTCGAGCTGTCGGCCGCCGAACCTTTCCACCCCGGCAACGCGGTGGCTGCGGCGCATGCCGCGATCCGCGAGCGCGTGCCGTTCCTGGCCCGCGACCGTGCGCTCGATGTCGATCTGGCCGCGGCGCTGGCGGTGGTCCTCGACGGTACCGTGCTGGCCGCGGCGCGCCAGGCCGGCTGAGTTTGTCGTTGTGGGAGCGACGCAAGTCGC
>JAYUUH010000645.1:0-6879 GCA_043754745.1 Lysobacter sp. | reverse complement strand
CGCGCAACCTCACGGTCAACGCGCGCCAGATGCTCTACGACCGCGGCAACTTCAGCCGCCTCAAGGCGCAGAACGCGCTGAGCCAGGCCAGTGATTTCCAGCTGGAGTCCGCCGGCGACACGCTGATCACCCGCACGTCGGCGGCGTACTTCAACGTGCTGGTGCAGTTGGAGACGCTGGCCGCGGCAGAAGCAGCGGAAACCGCGCTGAAGAAGCAGTTCGATTTCGCCGACAAGCGTCTCGAAGTAGGCCTCGCCCCCATCACCGACGTGCACGAAGCGCGCGCGCAATACGACCGCGCCCGCGCCAACACCATCGTCACCCGCAACGCGCTGGAAGACGCCTATCGCGCGCTGGAGGAAATCACCGGCAAGGACGTGCGCGCGCTGAAGTCGCTGCCGCAGGACTTCCAACCGGAACTGCCGTCGTCGCTCGATGTCGACGGTTGGGTGCGGACCGCGATCGACAGCAATCCCGCGCTGAAGGCCAAGGAGCTCGAACTGCGTTCGGCCGAGGCCGGCGTCGACTCGGCGCGTGCCGGCCATCTGCCGAGCATCGGCCTGCGCGCGACCTACGGCAACAATCGTTCGCTGTTCGACGGGAACCTCGGCCCGACCGTCGTCGATTCGTCGGACACCTCCACTGTCGGCCTGACCGTCAGCATCCCGATCTTCGCCGGCGGCGCGACGCAGTCGCAGGTGCGCCAGGCGCTCGCCCAGCGCGACGTCACCGGCGACCAGCTCGACCAGCAGCGCCGCGCGCTGGTGCGCAACACCCGCAACGCCTACCAGATCCTGGTCGCGGGCATCAGCGAAGTGGAAGCGCGCAAGGCCGCGGTGTTCTCCGCGCGCAGCGCTTACGACGCATCGCAGGTTGGCCTGGAAGTAGGCACCCGCACCGTGCTGGACGTGCTGAACAACCAGCAGACCCTGTTCAACGCCGAACGCGAATACGCGCTGTCGCGCTACAACTTCCTGCAGAACCGCCTGCAGCTGGAACAGGCGGCGGGCACGCTCGACGTCGACGATCTGCAGGACGTCAACCGCCAGCTCACCACCGACGCCAACAGCCCCTCCGCGCCCTGACCGGCCCGCACTGCAGCGAGTCACCACGATGGCCCGCGCGATGCGGGCCATCGTCGTTCCAGAGCATCGGCTCCTGGCGGCAGCAGGCAAGCCCTGCCCGCGCTACAGCGAATTCTCGATCAACGCCATCGTGCGACGCAGCGCGCCGCGTCCCTGTTCGACAAGCGCGCGCCCGGCGGCGGCCATCCGTTCGCGCTCGAGCGGATCGTCGAGCAGATGTTCGAGCGCCGCCGCCGCCGCCGCCGCGTCGGGCACGATCCGCACCGCAGCCGCCTGCCGCAACTGTTCGGCGATATCGCTGAAGTTGTGCAGATGCGGGCCGGTGACGATCGCGGTGCCGACCGCGGCCGGCTCCAGGAGATTGTGGCCGCCCACCGGCTGCAGGCTGCCGCCGACGAAAGCGACATCGGCGCAGGCGTAGAAACTCATCAATTCGCCGAGCGTGTCGATCACGAACACGGCGTCGCCGGCGTCGGGCAACAGCGTGAGTTTGCGCGTGGCAACCTGCAGCCCGGTGTCGATCGCCAATTGGGTCGCGGGCCGGAAGCGCTCCGGATGCCGCGGCGCCCACAACATCAAGAGGTCGGGCCGACGCGCGCGCAGGTGACGGTCGATGGCCAGCATCAGCGCTTCTTCGTCGGGATGCGTGCTGGCAGCGATCCACACCGCGCGACCGGCCACGCGCGCGCGGAATTCCTGCGCGAACGCGTCGATGCCCGGATCGACCCGGGTGTCGAATTTGAGGTTGCCGCAGACCACGACCTGCGCATCCCGCGCGCCCAGACGCACGAAGCGCGCCGCGTCGGCCTCCGACTGTGCGGCGACCGCACGCAGCGTGCGCAGGGCGCGTCCGACCAGCGCGCGCAGCGCGCGATAGCCGCGCAGCGAGCGTTCCGACAGCCGCGCGTTGACCAGATACACGGGAACGCCGTGGTCGCGGCAGGCGAACAGCAGGTTGGGCCACAATTCGGTCTCGACGATCAGCGCGATCTTCGGCCGGAAGTGACGCAGGAAACGCGCCACCGCGCCGGTGAGATCGTAGGGCAGATACACGTGATCGACGCGTTCGCCCCATAGCGCCGCCACGCGTTCGGAACCGGTCGGAGTGATGGTGGTGACCAGCACGCGCTGCTGCGGATGGTCGCGCAACAGCGCATGGATCAGCGGCGCCGCGGCGTTGACTTCGCCCACCGACACCGCATGCACCCAGAGATGACCACCGGCGGACGCCGGCTGCGGCGATCGATAGCGCGCGTAGCGTTCGTCCCAGCGCAGCAGGTACGCGCGCTGGCGGAAACCGCGCCAGATCAGGTGGTATACGGTGACGGGCAACAGCAGATACAACGCCGCCGAATACAGGCCGCGCAGGATGTGCTCGATCACGCGTTCGAAGCTGTCGGCCCGCATCGCGACAGGATACCGGCTGGACGCGGCCGGCGGCGACCGGCCCGGGCCCTTACAATGGCGCATGCCTTTCCAATTCGACGCTCCGCCGCCGCGCGCGGCCCGACATTGGCCGAGCTGGTTCGGCATCGGCACGATGGCGCTGCTCGCGCGTTTGCCGTGGAGCCTGCAGCGCACCTTGGGTCGCACGCTCGGTGCGATCCTGCAGTGCGCGCTGCGCAAACGCCGCCGCATCGCCGAACGCAATCTGGCGCTATGTTTCCCGGAACTCGAAGAGCGCGAACGCGCCGGACTGCTGCGTCGGCATTTCGCGGCCCTTGGCACCGCCATCCTCGAATTCGGTCGCGCGTGGTGGGGCTCGGTGGCGCCGCAGCGCCGCGGATTGATCGTCGAAGGCCTGGAACACATCGAAGCGGCGCGCGCGAACGGGCGTGGCGTGATCGTCGTTTCGGGCCACTTCACCACGCTCGAAGTCTGCGGCCGGCTGCTGTGCGACTTCGTTCCTTTGGCCGGCATGTACCGGCCGTATTCGCAACCGGCGATGGAGTGGGCGGTGCTGCGCGGGCGCTCGCGCTATGCCGCGGGCATGTTCACTAAACAGGACGTGCGCGGCGTGGTGAAACACCTCAAACGCGGCGGCCTGCTCTGGTACGCACCGGACCAGGATCCGAGCAAGGGCGACAGCGTCTACGTGCCGTTCTTTGGCCAGCCGGCGAAGAGCCTGAGTTCCACCCATCAACTGGCGCGCCTCTCGGGCGCGGCGGTGGTGATGTTCCAGCACCTGCGCCGTGAAGACGGCGGCTACACCCTGCGGCTGTGGCCGGCGCTGGACGACTTCCCCTCGGACGATGCCGGCGCCGACACCGCACGGGTGATCGCGGCGATCGAAACGATGGCGCGCGCCGCACCCGAGCAATACCTGTGGATCCATCGCCGCTTCAAGCGGCAGCCGGACGGGACGCGGGTTTACGACTGAGAGGGCACAGTGTTGTCGCGCGCCAGCAGACTGCCCGCATACAACGCCGCCAACAGCAGCGTTACCCCGCCCCAGAATGTCGAATAGAACGCGAGGTGGGTGTTGAACGGGAAGACGGTCACCGCCAGCGCGAGCATCGCCGGATACGCCGCGTCGCGAGCCGCGGGTTCGGCGTAACGCCAGGCGCGACGCGCCATCGCCGCGCCGGCCAGCCATAGCAGCAGGCCGATGACGCCGGTTTCGCTGAGGATTTCCAGCACGAGCTGGTGAGCGTGGAAGGCCGGGCCTTCGCCCCAGGCCGCGACCACCCCGGGTTCGGGGTCGCAGGCCGGGAAGGCTTCGCGGAACCCGCGCGGACCGACGCCGTTGATCGGATGTTCCGTGGTCATGCACCACGCCGCGCTCCAGATGCGGCCGCGGCCCGACAGCGCGCTGTCGACCCCAGCCTGATCGGCGCTGAGCGCATGCAGGGTGCGCTCGACCCGCTGCTGCACCTGCGGCGATACGAAAGTCAGCGCGACCAGCAGCGCGCCGCCGAACGCGAAGACGACGAACAGCCGCTTCCAGCCGAGCAGATGCCAGCCGGACAGCAATAGCACCAGGCCGAAGGTGATCCACGATGCGCGCGAACCCGCGAGCAGGATCACGCAGCCGATCGCCACCGCGGCGAGCAACCAGCCCCAGGGCCCGAACCGGCGGCCGGCGGCATGCATCGCGAACGGCGACAGGCTGGCCAGGACCAGCCCGAGTTTCAGATTGCACGGCCCCAGCACGCCGCCGAGACGGTCCAGCAGCAGGTAGTCGTCGGGTTCACACAGTGGCTTGCCGCGCACCGCGACGTTGGCGGAATCCATCGCGAAAAACAGCGGACTGGTCCCGCTCGCCGCCTGCACGATCGCATCGAGCGTCCATACCGCGACGATGGCGGCCAGACCGAGGAACGTGATCCGCCGCCCGCGCGCATCGGCCACCGCCGACGCGGCCAACCACAGGAACGGGAGATAGCGCAGGTCGACGGCAGCTTCGCGGAACGCGCGGGCGCGGTCGGCCGCGTCGATGGCGCCGATCAGCTCCGGCAGCCAATACACGAAGAACAGCACGCTGGTCAGCGCCCAAGCCTGAGCGCTGAGCAGGGCGCCGCCGCCGCGGAAGCGGACGAAGATCAAACGGCCGATCGCTGCGAGCGCGCCCAGCGCCATCACCGCTTCGGCGATGCCCGGGGCCGGCCACAGCGCCACGAACGCCAGCACCCAGAACGGCGCCCAGCGCCAGCCGGCGGCGGCTGGAGCGGATGCGGTATCGGCGGCAGTCGTGGCGTGGGTCATGTGGGAACCGGTTCCCGGATCAGTGCGTCGTAGCAGGCCAGCGTCGCCGCCTGCATCGCATCCAGCGAATAGGCATGCAGCGACGCGGGCATCGTAGCGGGCATCCCGTCCAAAAGCATGGTGGAGGGCCGCGCGAGCAGCGTGCGCGCGGCGCGATGCAGGGCGTCGGCGTCGAACGGGGCCACCGCGCCAGCCGGCAGCAGTTCGCGCAACAGTTCGCCGACGCCGCCGTGCGCCCAACCCAGCACCGGGCGCCCGACCGACAGCGCTTCGATCACCGTGCGTCCGAACGCTTCCGGCTTGCGCGACACCTGCAGCACCAGATCGCTGGCGGCATAGGCCTCGGCGATGGCGGCGGTGGGCGGCGTGATCGCCAGCGCCTGCGCGAACCCGCCGCGCGCGGCTTCGGCTTCGAGATCGGCGAGGTACCGCTCGCGTCCGGGCTCGCGTGCGCCGGGCATCCACAGCCGCGCATCGAGGCCGTCCGCACGCAGCGCGCCCAGCAGCGCCAGCGCATCGGCATGGCCCTTGAGCCGCGTGCCCCGCCCCGGCAGCAGCAGCAGCGGACCGTCGCCCTCCAGCGCGGGATGCAGGGCAGCGATGCGCAGGCGCGCCGTGCGGTCCGGCGAGGGCATCTGCGGGAACGCTGCGGGATCGATCCCGCGCGGGATCGTGCGCAGCGTCGCCGGATCGGTCGCGGGATAGTGGCGCAGCACGTACGCGCGCACCGTGTCCGACACGCAAATCACGCGCTCGCCGCGGGTCATGATCGCGCTGTAGCGCGAAGGCGAATTCAGTCCATGCACGGTGGTGACGAAATGCGGACGGCTCTGTGCCGGCATTCCGCGCAAGGCGAACCAGCCGATCCACGCCGGCAACCGCGAGCGCGCATGCACGATGTCCGCACCGGTCTGTGCGAACAGGGCGCGCAGGCGGCGGACATGGCGGAAGGTCAGCAGCGATTTGCGGCCGATATCGAGCGCGATGTGTTCGGCGCCTCCGGCCTCGAGCTGCGGCACCAGACGACCGCCCGCGGAGACGACGATGGCGCGATGCCCGGCGCGCACCAGGGCATCGGTAATTTCCAGCGTGGAACGTTCGACGCCGCCCGAATGCAATGCCGGCAGCAGCTGGACGACGGTCAGGCGGCGCGGCATCGGCTCAACGCCTGGCACGGTCGCGGATCAGTCGATGACCGGGCTGTCGATCAGCACGTAGATCGCGCCGCAGTACGGGCAGGTCGACGTGCCGCCTTCGGCCTCGATCGGCAGGTACACGCGCGGATGCGAGTTCCACAGCGCCATCGACGAGCTCGGGCAGCTCAGCGGCAGATCGCCACGTTGCACCTCATAGCGTTGCTGGGCGTTGGCTTGGCTGGGCTGGGAAGTGGTCATGGGGTCGTCCTGCGCGGAAGCGGCATTTTAGCCCAGCGCGCGGGCGGGAGGATGTCGCAGAATGCTTCGCTGCGACGATCCCCGCCGTCGCCCGGCTTCATCTCGCCCGGAGCGCCATCCATGTCGCACCCTATCGAAATCGACCTTGTCAAAATCGCCCCTGTCGAAATCATCGGCCGCCAGAGTTCGCACTACACCCGACAGGTGCGGCTGCTGGCGCATGAACTGGGCGTCGGATATCGCTCCAGCCGATCCACGATCTGATGAGCAAAGACCCGGCGGTGTTCGCCGGCAATCCCGCGCTGAAACTGCCGGCGCTGCGGCAGGGCGACACCGTGGTCTGGGGCAGCCTCAACGCCTGCCGATGGTTGGCGCGCCAAGCGGACGACGGCGTCGCACGGGTGTTCTGGCCGGAGCAGGCGGCGACCGCGCTGGCAATGAATGCGCACGAGGTGCTGGCGCATGCCATGGCCGCGCAGGTGGAAGTGGCGTTCCAGAGATCGTCTCGAAACGGCCGCCTGACGCGGCCTCGCGCAAGCGGCGGACGAGCCTGGTCCAGTGCCTCGCGTGGATCGACCAGCACTCGGACGACATCCGCGCGCAACTGCCGCCGACGAAGATCGCGATCTTCGATCTGGGGCTGTTCTGCCTGCTGGAACATCTGCCGTTCCGCAACCCGATCGACCTGTCGTCGA
>JAYUUH010000644.1:0-6891 GCA_043754745.1 Lysobacter sp. | reverse complement strand
TTGTCGTTTCCCTCGGCGATCGCGCCGATAAGATCGGGCAGATCCTGATAGACCAGCCAATCAGCTCCGAGTACTTTCTCGATCTCCTCCTCGGTACGTCCATTTGCGACGAGTTCGGCGGCAGTTGGCATGTCGATGCCGTAGATGTTCGGGTAACGCACCGGCGGCGCTGCTGAAGCAAAATAGACCTTGTTCGCACCCGCTTCACGCGCCATCTGGATGATCTGCTTTGATGTCGTGCCACGGACGATGGAGTCGTCCACGAGAAGCACGTTCTTGTTGCGGAATTCGAGGCCAATTGCATTCAGTTTTCGGCGCACCGATTTTACTCGTTCGCTCTGTCCGGGCATGATGAACGTGCGCCCGACATAGCGGTTCTTGACGAGACCTTCGCGCATCGGCACGCCCAGCGCCAAGGCCAGCGATGAAGCTGCGGTGCGCGAGGTGTCGGGAATCGGAATTACGGCATCAATGCCGTGCGCGGGCTTCAATCGTTCGATCTTGGCGGCGAGGCGCTCACCCATGCGCAGGCGCGCCTTGTACACCGACACATCCTCGATCATTGAATCGGGTCGGGCCAGATAGACATACTCGAAGATGCACGGCGCGTGCTTGGCCGGCTCGGCGCATTGGCGTGTATACAACTCGCCTTCCGGCGTTATCAGCACCGCCTCACCGGGCGCGACATCACGCAGCAGGCGGAAACCGAGAATATCGAAAGCGACCGATTCCGATGCCACCGCGTATTCCTTGCCTTCCGCCGTGTCGCGCTCGCCGAGCACCAGCGGGCGGATGCCATGCGGGTCACGAAACGCCAGCAGTCCATATCCGAGAACCAGGGTGACCACCGCGTAGCCACCAATGCAGCGCCCATGGACTCCGGCCACTGCCTTGAACATGTTGTCTTGCGACAATGCCATGCGTTCCTGGATCTGCAACTCATGGGCGAGCACGTTGAGCAGGAATTCGGAATCCGAATCGGTGTTGATGTGCCGTCGGTCGTCCTCGAACATTTCCCGACGCAGGGTATCGGTATTGATAAGGTTGCCGTTGTGCGCGAGCGCGATGCCGAACGGCGAGTTCACGTAGAACGGCTGCGCTTCGTCGCTGCCTTCGCTGCCCGCGGTGGGATAGCGGCAATGACCGATGCCCACGCGGCCGTGCAGCAGCACCATGTCGCTGGGCTTGAATGCGTCGCGCACCAGGCCATTGCCCTTGATCACGCGCAGCGCGGTGCCGTTGGCGGTGGCGATGCCGGCAGCGTCCTGGCCACGATGCTGGAGCACGGTCAGCCCGTCATAGAGCGCTGCCGCGACGTCGGACGTACCGACGATGCCGAGAATGCCGCACATGATGATGACTCCGTAACGCGAACGAACAATTGGAACTTGCGATTGGAACTCATGGCTGGAACCGCCGGTTCGCACCGGCGGCTCGAAACCAGTGACTGCGACTCAAGGGTGCGGACGGACAATACCGTCCACGCCGACCTTGGCCTGGATCTGGGACTTCAACTGGTCGGCCGCGGCGCGGTCGATCGCCGGACCGACGCGCACGCGGGTGAGCTTGCCCTTGTCGGTGTTCACCGTCTCGGTGAACGCACTGAACCCGGCGGCGCGCAGGCGTTCGCGCAGGGCGCCGGCTTCGGCGGCATCGCTGAACGCGCCGACCTGCACCGCGAAGCCGACCTTGGCGGCGGCGGCGGGCGGTGCGGCGACCGGCTTGGGTGCCGGCGGTTTCGGCGCGGCCGGCTTGGGCTCGGCGGGCTTCGCGGCGACAGGCTTGGCTTCGACAGGTTTGGCGACGACAGGATTCGGATCGGCCGGCCTGGCTTCGCCTGGCTTCGGCGCGGCGGGCTTAGGCGGTTCCACCGCCGCGGCGGCCGATGCGGGCGCCGCGGCCGCGGCCGGCTCAGCGTCCAGCACGACCACTTTCACCGGGACGTCGCTGCGGACTTCCAAGGCCTTCAAACGGACGGACTCGGCTTCGGCACGGGTGGCGTACGGGCCGATGCGCACCCGGAACGCCGATTTCCCGTTCACGGTCGCTGCCTCGCTGTAGGCCGGGAGCTGCGCGGCCTTGGCCAGTGCGACCACGGTGTCGGCGCCCTTCTGGCTGGCGTACGCGCCGAAATGAACAGCGTAATCGCCGCCGGCCACGCTGGGCGGCAAGGCCGGCGGCGCGGGCGCGGTCGGGTCGGACGGAGCGAGCGCTGCGTTCGGATCGACCTGGGCCGGATCGGTCGCCGCCGCTCCCGGCGAGGGCGCGGGCGCAGCGCGGTCGATCGGCGTCGAATCCATGCCGACGGCGCCGCCCTTGGGCACGTCGCCCGGCATCACCAGCGGCAGTTCCCGGGTTTCGAGTTCGCCGTCGGGGCCTGTGGGCATCTTGAGCGAAACGTCGGTGACGCCGCTGTCGGGCGCCGGCCCCTTGACCAGCATCGGCAGGAAAATCACCGCCAGGGCAACGAGTACGGCGGCGCCGATGAGGCGCTGCTTCAGTCCAGTGTCCATCGGCATCCGGAGAAAGAGGGAGCGCGCGGATTATACGCCGCGCCCGGCCGTGCCCGACCGGGCGGCCGTGCGTGGGTCGTTCAGGCGACGAGCGCGTCCAGCGCCGCGGCGGCGGTATGGAACGAGCCGAACACGAGGATCCGCGCGCCTGCCGGAGTTTCGCGGCGCGCGGCGGCCAAGGCCTCGGCGACGCTGATCAATCGCGCACCGGCGGCAGCGGCGGTACCTGCGAGCCGTTCGGCGAATGCGTCGACGGTCAGGCCGCGCGGCCCGGCGTCGTCCAGCCCGGCCAGCCACCAGCGGTCGATCCGTTCCGCCAGCGCGGCGACGACGCCCGCGATGTCCTTGTCGCCCAGCGCCGCGAATACCGCATGCGTCGGCCCCGCGACGGGCGTCGCCTCCAGCCACGTGGCCAGCGCGCGCGCGGCCTGCGGGTTGTGGCCGACATCGACCACGATCTCGACCCCGTCGCGCTCGAAGCGCTGCAATCGCGCCGCGATCCGGGTCCCGCGCACGCCGTCGACGAACGCGGCCTCCGGCAGATCGACCGGCAGCGCGCGCAGCGCGGCGATCGCCACGGCGGCGTTGCGCAGTTGCACCGGCGCGGCCAGTCGCGGCATCGGCAGCTCCAGCTCGCAGCCGATCTCCCGCCAGCGCCAGCGTTCGCCGTCGTCTTCGTCGCGCTCGAAAAAGAAATCGCAGCCGATCCGCACCGCCGATGCGCCGATGGCGTAGGCATGGCCGAGCACGCTCGACGGCGGATCGTCGTCGCCCAGCACCAGCGGTTTCCAGGCGCGGGCGATGCCGGCCTTTTCGGCACCGATGGCTTCGATGCTGTCGCCGAGCCAGTCCTGATGGTCGAGATCGACGGTGGTGATCACCGCGACATCGGGATCGACGATGTTCACCGCATCCAGGCGGCCGCCGAGTCCGACTTCGAGGATCGCCAGATCCAGATCGCTGCGCGCGAACAGCCACAGCGCGGCGAGCGTGGCGTATTCGAAGTAAGTCAGCAGAGTCTCGTGGCGCGCGGCCTCGACAGCCTCGAACGCCGCGACCAGCGATGCGTCATCGGCGTCGTCGCCGTCGATGCGCACGCGCTCGTTGTAGCGCAGCAGGTGCGGCGAGGTGTAGGCGCCGACGCGCCAGCCCGCGGCGCGGGCGATAGCTTCGACGAAGGCGACCGTCGAGCCCTTGCCGTTGGTGCCGCCGATGGTGATCACGTGGCGCGCGGGTTTGTCCAAGGCCATGCGTCCGGCCACGGCGCGCACGCGCTCCAGGCCCATTGCAATCGTTTTCGGGTGCCGGGTCTGGATGTCATCCAGCCATTCGGAAAGGGTGCGCTGCGTCATGCCGCTATTATCGCCCTGCCCCGCCTTCGCGGCCATCGCGAGTCTCCGCATGACGACGACATCCACCCCGATCCTCGGCTCAATGCGCTTCGGCGACTGGGGCGCGCGACTGTCGCCCGCGGCGGTGGCCGATCTGCTGGAAGCCGCGCTGGACCTCGGCATCGATACGCTCGATCTGGCCGATATCTACGGCGGCCACACGACCAACGCGCTGGTCGGCGCCGCGTTCGCGCTGCGCCCCGGGCTGCGCGAACGGTACCGGCTGATCGCCAAGATCGGCATCGTCATGGCCGCCAGTCCGGGCAACGCGCGCGGCGTGGCGTACTACGATTTGTCGGTCGAACACCTGCGCGCCGCGCTGCGCGACACGTTGTCCGCGCTGGGCACCGATCATGTTGAAACGCTGACGCTGCACCGCTTCGACCCGCGCGTCGATCCGGCCGCGGTCGCGGACTGGGTGCGCGAAGAGCAGCGCGCAGGCCGCGCCGGCGATTTCGGCGTGTCAAATTTCGACGCGCATGCGCTCGCGCTATTCGACGGACGATTGCCGGTGGTCGCGAACCAGATCGAACTATCGCTCGCCAACAGCGGCGCCATCGAGGACGGCACGCTCAACGCGACCCGCGCGCGCGGCGCCGAAGTGCAGGCGTGGTCGCCGCTCGGCGGGGGCGATCTATTGAATCCGCATTTGCCGGCCGGCGGCCGCATGCACGGGCGGCTGTCGTCGATGGCCAGCGAATTCGGACTGGATCCGGCATCGCTGCTGCTGCGCTGGGTGGCGTCGGTGCCGGACACGCGCGTCGTGCTGGGCAGCACGAAGATCGAACGCATCCGCGACGCCATGCGCGCCTGCGCCGAACCGCTGCCGCGCGATGCTTGGTATGCACTGTGGGAATCGGCGCGGGGCATGCGGGTGCCGTAAGCTGCCCCCTCACCCTCGCTCGCTCTTCCCTCTCCCCGCCATGCGGCGAGAAAGTGGCCGAAAGCTGGGTGAGGAGCGCTGTTACAACGCCCGATGCACCGCTTCGCCGAACAGCGCGGTGTGGTGCGCGCAATCGTTGAGACGGACGATCTCCAAGGCTTCGACGCGCGGGCCCTGCAGCAGATTCAATGTCGTCGGCGCCTGGCGGAACGTCCACAGCTTGGCGAAGGGAATGCCGAGCAGATGGCACAGCAGCACGCGGTTGACGGCATCGTGGGCGACCACCAGCAGCGTATCGTCGTCGCCCAGACCCTCGGCGGCGCGCGCGAACGCGGGCCATGCGCGGTCGAACACCATCTGCAGCGATTCGCCGCCTGTGCCGGGCATCAGCACGGTGTGCGGGGCATCGCGCCACGCCTGCAGGCGCTCGCCGTCGCGGTCGCGGATTTCGCTAGCCAGCAGGCCTTCCCACGTGCCGTGGGCGATTTCCATCAATCCCGGGTCGGTAACGAGTTGCGCCTTGCGCGCGTCGCCGAGCGCGAACTCGGCGGTGGTCTTCGCGCGCACCAGCGGCGAAGCGACGGCGCGATCGATGCGTACGTCGGCGAGCCGCGCGCCGAGAGCGCGCGCCTGGGTTTCGCCGACCGGCGATAACGGAATGTCTTCCTGGCCCTGGTAGCGGCCTTCGGCGTTCCACGGCGTTTCGCCGTGGCGTGCGAGGAGGATTTTCATGGATGTCCTAAATGTTCAATAAAAGATCGAGAGCGACACCGCTATTCCCCTCCCCTTGCTTGCGCAGCGAGCGGGGGGAGGTTGGGAGGGGGGCGCTTGGGATTTTCGCGATCGTTACCCCCACCCCAACCCGTCCGGCCCTCGCATTTGCTCGGGCGCTCTGCGGGGCACGAATCGATGATTCGTGACGCCCCGCTTCGCCCCTCGCAAGCGGGGGAGGGAGTGAGCCGCATTTCGGAGTCGGCATCAGACCTGTTGAATCGACAGCACGCCTGGCACCGCCTTGAGGATCGCGATCTGCGCGTCGTCCAGCGGTTTGTCGACCGTGATCGCAGCGCGGGCCTGGCCATCGCCGGCGGCGCCGAGCGCGAAGTTGACGATGTTCACGCCGGCGGTGCCGAGCTGCGAACCGACCTGCCCGATCATGCCCGGGCGGTCTTCGTTGCGCATCAGCAGCACGTGCGCAAGCGGATCGAATTCGATCTCGACGCCGTCCAGACGTACCACGCGCGGACCTCGGTGCAGCGTGGCTTCGATCTCACGGGTACGGCTTCCACCGGCGCCGTTGTCGCCGACCACGCGCACGCGCAGCAGGCGATCGAAACCATCGCCGTCGCCGCCGACGGTTTCGGCCACGGTCAATCCGCGCGCCGCGGCTTCCTGCAGTGCGTTCACCGGCGTGACCCGGCCCGACGATGTACCCAGCAGTGCGGCGACCAGCAGACGCGTGAGTGGGCGGGTATCCAGCGCTTCGGTGCGGCCGGCGTAGGTGATTTCCAGGCGCGTAGGCGCCTGCACCAGGCGCACGGCCAGACGGCCGAGCGCCGACATCAGCGGCATCCACGGCCCGACTTCGCGCGCGGCTTCGGCGGTGAGCGGCGGCAGGTTGACGCAGCCGGCGACCGCGCCGGTGGCGGCGAAATCGATGATCTGCTTGGCGAGGATGGTGCTGACCGCCTGCTGCGCTTCGCTGGTGGAAGCGCCCAGGTGCGGAGTAAGGGTCAGCTTGGGATGCGCGCGCAGCGGCGAATCGGCCTGCAGCGGCTCGGTGGCGAAGGTGTCGAGCGCAGCGCCGGCGAGATGGCCTTCGTCCAGCAAGCGCAGCAGCGCGTCCTCGTCGACCAGACCACCGCGCGCGGCATTGACCAGATATGCGCCCTTTTTCATCGCACGCATCTGCGCTTCGCCGATGAGGTTGGTGGTGTCCTTGGTGCGCGGGATATGCAGGGTGATGATGTCGGCCCACGCCAGCAGTTCGTTCAGCGACTTCAACGCGACGCTGCCCTTGCCTGCGGCGGAGGCCGGCAGGAACGGGTCGAACGCGGCCACGTCCATGCCGATGCCCTGCGCCTTGCGCGCCACGGTGCCACCG
>JAYUUH010000643.1:0-6892 GCA_043754745.1 Lysobacter sp. | reverse complement strand
CCCGGGATTCCCTTCCTCGCCGGTCAGGATGGCACGGACCGGCCGCGCGGGCGCGCCCGGCCTGCGGATCCTTCCGGCCCGGGCCGGAACCCGGGCCGGAAGGATCAAGCCGGATCGAACACGTCTTCCTCGCTCTGCGCGAAGATCACCGCGAGCATCTGCTCGATGGTCGGGCCTTCGAACAGGTCGCGCAACGACACGTCGACGCCCAGCATGTCCTGGACCGCCATGATCAACCGCATCGCCATCAGCGAGTGGCCGCCGAGATCGAAGAAGTTGTCGTGGATCCCCACCCGCTCCACGCCCAGCACCTGCGACCAGATCCCGGCCATCGCCTGTTCCATCGGCGTGCGCGGCGCCTCGTAGGCCGTGCGGCCGACGCACTCCTGCGCGTCCGGCGCCGGCAGCGCATTGCGGTCAAGCTTGCCGTTGCTGGTCAGCGGCCAGGCCTGCAGCGGCACGTAGGCGGTCGGGACCATGTAGTCCGGCAACTGCGCCTTCAACTGCGCGCGCAGGCCTTCGGCGTCCGTCGTCGCCGCCGCGTCGGGCAGGTAGTAGGCCACCAGCCGCTTTTGCGGCTGTTCGCCGTGCTCGGGCGCATCTTCGCGCGCCAGCACCACCGCGTCCTTCACGCCCGGCAGCGCGGCCAGCTTCGTTTCGATCTCGCCCAGCTCGATCCGGTAACCGCGGATCTTCACCTGGAAATCGTTGCGGCCCTGATAGTCGAGCACGCCGTCGGCGCGACGGCGGACCAGGTCGCCGGTGCGGTACAAACGTTCGCCGGCGACGAACGGGCTGTCGATGAAGCGCTCGGCGGTCAGCTCCGGACGATTCAGATAACCGCGCGCCAGACCGGCGCCGCCGAGGTACAGCTCGCCCAAGACGCCCGGCGGCACCAGCCGGCAGTGTTCGTCCAGCACATAGGCGCGGACGTTCGCGATGGGATGGCCGAGGAACGGCGCATCGCCGACAATCAGGGCCAGCGTGCTGTCCACCGTGCATTCGGTCGGGCCGTAGGCGTTGTAGAGACGCACGCTCTCCCAGGCCGCCCATGCGCGCCATTGCACGGGATTGATCGCCTCGCCGCCGACCAGCACCGCTTCGGTGCGCGCGGTGTCTTCCGCGGTCATCTGCGGTTGCAGCCATTCCAGCTGCATCGGCGTGCAGTCGAAGACCTCTACGCGATGCGCGCGCAGGTACGACGCCAGCAGCGCCGGATCCTTGCGCACCTGCTGCGGGATCACCACCACGCAGTGGCCGGACAGCAGTTGCAGCCACGACTGCACCGATGCGTCGAACGACAGCGATGCGTTCAGGCCCACCCGCCGGCGCCGCTCGCCCGGCAACACCTGGCGACGCGATTCGTGCCAGAGGTTCGCCGCGCTGCGGTGTTCGATCATCACGCCCTTGGGCCGGCCGGTGGAACCGGAGGTGTAGATCACGTAGGCCAGATGCTGCGGCGTCACGCCGTTCGACGGCAGGTTCTCCGCCGGCAGGGACCGCCAGCGCCCGGCGTCCGCCTGCAGATCGATCACCTGCGGCTGCGCGTCCATCGGCATTGTCGCCAGGATCCGTTGCAGCACCGGCCGGCCGGTCGCGTCGGTCAGCAGCACCGCGGGCTTCGCGTCCTGCAGCATGTATTCGATGCGCTCCGCCGGGTACTCCGGGTCCAGCGGCACGTAGGCGCCGCCGGATTTCAGCACCGCCAGCACCGAGAGGATCGCCCCGCGGCCGTTGGCCATGCAGATGCCGACCAACCCATCAGGCGCCACGCCCGCCGCCCTGAGCGCGCGCGCCAACCGGTTGGCCTCCGCGTTGAGCTCGCCGAAGGAGAACCGCTCGGCGTCGCAGGCCAGGGCCGGCGCTTCCGGCGCCAGCGCCGCGCGGTCTTCGAACCACGCATGCAGCGGCCGGTCGAGATTGTGCGGCTCGGGATGCAGGTCGCCCTTCCGCAGTGCAGCGATGTCTTCCGGCGACAGAAGCGCCAACTCGGACAGCGGCGTACGGCCATCGGCCTGCCCGGCGCTCATTCCGATCAGCACCTGGCGCAGATAACGCGCGTGGCGCGCGATCGTCGCTTCGTCGAACAGCGCCGTCGCGTATTCGATCTCGCCGGCGATGCCGCCGTCCCCGGTCTCCCCCAGGCCTAGAGTCAAGTCGAATTTCGACACCGCATGCGGCATGGGCAGCGACTGCGCCTGCAGACCGTCGAAGCGCAGCGCCTCCGACGCATTGTTCTGCCACGCGAACATCGCTTGGAAGATCGGCGAGTGGCCCAGGCTCCGCGCCGGGTTCACCATTTCCACCACCTGCTCGAACGGCAGGTCCTGGTGCGCCTGCGCCTCCAGCACCCGGTCCTTCACCTGCGCGATCAGATCCGGTACCGTCGGGACGTTCTCCAGCGTCACCCGCACCGGCAGCGTGTTCACGAAGAAGCCGATCAGGCCCTCCACTTCGCTGCGGCCACGGTTCGCCACCGGCGTGCCCACCACCACATCGGTCTGTCCAGACAAACGCGACAGCACCACCGACCACGCCGCCAGTACCGTCATGTACAGCGTCGCGCCGTGCTGCAAGCCCAAGGCCTTGAGTCGCTGCGTCAGGGCCGCATCCAGCGTCACGCCGAACAGCGCGCCGCGGTAATCCTGCTCCGGCGGATGCTTGCGGTCGGTCGGCAGGGTCAGCAGCGACGGCGCGCCGCGCAGTGCCGCGCGCCAGTATTCGCCCTCGCGCGCCAGGCGTTCGCCCTGCAGTCGCTCGCGTTGCCACACCGCATAGTCCACGTACTGCACCGGCAGCGACGGCAGCGGATCGCCGCCGCCCGCGCGCCGCGATGCGTACAGCGCTTCCAGCTCGCGCGCGAACACCGCCATCGACCAGCCGTCCGAGACGATGTGGTGCATCGTCAGCAGCAGCGCGTGACGCGCGGCGTCCAGGCGGACAAGCGCGCCGCGCAGCAGCGGGCCGCGTTCCAGATCGAACGGCGCCGCGGCTTCGTCCTGCTGCAGCAACCGCAGTGCGGCGGCCTGCGCCGACGCCTCCAGACCCGACAGGTCGCGCGTCTCCAGCGCGAACGCCGTCGGCTCCCCGATCCGCTGGTACAGCGCGTCTTCCGCCATTTCGAAGGTCGTGCGCAGGCTTTCGTGCCGCGCCACCAGGCGCGACAGCGACCACTGCAGCGCCGCTTGGTCCAGATCGCCGCGCAGTTCGACCGCGCGGGCGATGTGGTACGCGTCGATGTGATGCCCATCGACCGACCCGCCCATCCGCGACAGGAACCACAGTCGCTGCTGCGCGTAGGACGCCGGCGTGTCGCCGCGCGCCGCGCGCGGGATGGTCTCCAGCGCGGGCGCATCGTGTCCGGCCGCCTGCGCCTGCGCCGAGACATGCGCGGAAAATCCGGCGAGCGTCGGCGATGCGAAGAGGACGTTCGGCGCGATGTCGAGCCTCATCTGCTTGCGCACGCGCATGACCAGGCGCACGCCGAGCAGCGAATGCCCGCCCAGTGCGAAGAAGTTGTCGTGGCGACCGACGCGCTCGACGCCCAGCAATTCCGCCCAGAAGCCCGCGATCGTCGCTTCGGCCGGCGTGGACGGCGCTTCGTACGCCGCCCGGCCCGCGAATGCGTCCGCGTCCGGCGCCGGCAGCGCCTTGCGATCCACTTTGCCGTTCGCGGTCAGCGGCCATTCGGCGACGATTTCCACGTAGGCGCTGGGCACCATGTAATCAGGCAGGCAGGCCTGCAGCGCCGCGCGCAAGGTGTCGGCCGTCGCCTCGCCGGTGCGCACGCACTGGTAGTACGCCACCAACCGCGCCGGTTGCCCGGCGACGTCCTGCCGCGCCAGCACCAGCGCTTCCCTGATTTCAGGCAATGCGGCCAGTTTCGATTCGATTTCGCCCAGTTCGATCCGATAGCCGCGGATCTTCACCTGGAAGTCGTTGCGGCCCAGATACTCGAGCGCGCCATCCGCGCGACGGCGCACCACGTCGCCGGTGCGGTACAGGCGCTCGCCGGCGACGAACATGCTGTCGATGAGCCTGCCGTCGATGAAGCGTTCCGCAGTCAGCGCGGGACGGTCGAGATATCCCAGCGCCACGCCGACGCCGCCGACGTAGAGTTCGCCGGGCACGCCCGTCGGCACCGGTCGGCGATGCGCGTCCAGCACATAGGTCCGGTGATTCGGCAGGCCGCGACCGATCGGTACGGTCGCGCCGGTGTCCGTCGCCGGATCGCAGCGGTGCACGGTGGAGACCACCGAATCCTCGGTCGGCCCATACGCGTTGAACAGCGTGCGGCTGGGCGCCCAGCGCCGCACCAGCGCCGGCGGCATCGCTTCGCCGCCGGAGATCAGCACTTGCAGGCCGGGCAGCGTCGCGCTGTCCGGCAGCGCCGACAGCACCACCGGCGGCAGCAGCGCATGGGTGATGCCGACCTGCGCGACGAAGTTTTCCAGCGCGTCGCCGATCAGCACCACGCCCGGCGCCGGCATGTGCAGGGAAGCGCCGTGCGACAGTGCCATCAGCCACTCGAACACGCAGGCGTCGAAACTGAAGGATGCGAACTGCAGCACACGGCTGTCGGGCGACAGCGCGAACAGATCCGCCTGCGCCTGCAGCAGGTTCGCGGCGCCGCGGTGCGGCACCAGCACGCCCTTGGGCTGGCCGGTGGAGCCCGAGGTGTAGATCACATAGGCCGGATGCGACGGCGCGAGGCCGATCTCCGCAGGCGCGATGTCGTCGGCAGGCCATGCGGCCCACTGCGCGCCGTCGGCATCGATCTCGATCAGTCGTTCCAGCATCGCCGGGGCCGCAACGGCGGGCATCGCATCGCCCTGCGTCGCCATCGCCGCGGTCAGCACGCCGGCGCCATACGCATCCACCAGCACCGCCGCGGGCCCGGCGTCGATCAACATGTCGCGCAGGCGGTCGCCGGGATAGCCGGGATCCATCGGCACATACGCACCGCCGGCCTTCAGCACCGCGAGCACCGAGGCGATCCAGGCGATCGAGCGCTGCATGCAGATGCCGACCAGCGCGCCAGGGCCGATGCCGCGCGCGCGCAGTGCATGCGCGAGGCGGTTGGCGCGGGCGTTGAGTTCGCCGTAATCGACGGCGTCGCCTTTGCAGCTTGCGGCCAGCGCCTGCGGCGCGCGCGCGGCGTGCGCTTCGAACCACGCATGCACCGGCCGATCGAGATCGTATCCGGCGGCCGTGCAGTCGCCGTCGAGCGCGCACGCCCGCTCTTCGGGCGACAACGCCTCGAAGGCGCTCAGCGGCGCATCGGGCGCGGCGAGGCACTGGTCGAGCACGCGCAGATAGCTGTCGCGCAAGCGTTCGATGGTCTCGCGCCGGTAGAGGTCCTGCGCGTAGGTCCACAGCAGGGTCACGCTGTCGGCATGCGCGAAGCCGCGCGGGATCATCACCACGTCGAAGTCGAACTTCGAGGTGCGGTTGCTGTAGGCCTCGTAGAGATTCAGCGCGAAGCCCGGGCCCTGCAGCATCGGCACGTCGGAGTTGTGGGCGCTGAAGGCCACCTGGAACAGCGGGTTGCGGCCGATCTCGCGCTCGGGCTGCAGCGCCCGCACCACGCGCTCGAACGGCACTTCCTCGTGTTCGTAGCCGGCCGACAGCGTGTCCATCGTCCGCGCCAGCAGCGTGCGGTAGCTGGGGTCGCCGGCGACGCAGGCGCGCACCGCGATAGTGTTCACGAACATGCCGAGCATGCCCTCGGAGCGGTGCGCGCGACGGTTGGCTACTGCGGAACCGATCAGGAAATCGTCGCTGCCGGTGTAGGTCTTCAGCACGATCTGGAACACCGCCTGCATGGCGGCGTACAGGGTCACGCCTTCGGCTTCGCAGAACCGCCGCAGTTTCAACGACAGGTCGGGCGAACATTCGAAGCGCAGTTGCTCGCCGCGATAGGTCGGCACCGCCAGCCGCGGGAAGTCGGTCTGCATCGGCAGGCTGAACGGCGCGCCGTCCAACTGCCGGGTCCAGTAGGCGACGTGCGCCGCGTTGCGGCGCTCGGCGTCGTCGCTGCGCTGCCAGCGCGCATAGTCGCGATACTGCGCGACCACCGGCGGCAGCGCGGGTTCGCGACCTTCGGCGTAGGCGACGTACGCGGCGAGCAGCTCGCGCAGGAACAGATTGGCGCTCCAGCCGTCGTGCACGTAATGCTGCTCGACGTGGATGAGGACCGATTCTTCGGTACTGCGCTCCAGCAGGGTCAGGTGCACCAGCGGCAGACGCGCCAGGTCGAAGCGATGGGCGACGTGGGCATCGATCCGCGCCGACAGCTCCGCATCGGTCGTGCCCGGCGGCAGCAGTTCGTGGCGCAGTACGCCGTCGGCGCGCGGATGCACCATCTGGTAGGGCTCGCCGTCGCCATCGGCGCGGCTGTCGGCATGGAAACTGGTGCGGAAGATCTCGTGACGCGCGATCACCGCGTCGACCGCGCGCTGCAGCAGCGCCGGATCGAGGCGGCCGCGCACGCGGATCACGTTCTGCGCGTTGTAGGCCAGCGAGGTGTCGGTCAGTTGCTCCAGCAGCCACAGTCCGTGCTGCTGGTACGACAGCGGGCAGCGTTCCGGCATCGGCGCCTGTGCGCGCCACTCGTCGAAGGACGCGCCGGCGGCATCGGCATCGTCGTCGCGCACGGCGCTGCTGCCGATCTCGACGTCGTGCGCATGTTCATGCGCATCGATCGCCGCCGCCATCGCGCGCAGCGTCGGCGCTCGGAATAACTCAGGCACCGCCACCCGGCGGCCCAGGCGTTCGCGGATGCGCGGGGCAAGCTGGATGGTCTTCAGCGAGTCGCCGCCCAGGGTGAGGAAGGCATCGTCGCGGCCGATGCGCCCGATCCCCAGTAGCTCCGACCAGATCGCGGCCAGCG
>JAYUUH010000642.1:0-2347 GCA_043754745.1 Lysobacter sp. | reverse complement strand
CATCCGGCGCATGACCGGCGAGCGATACGTCTGGCTGCGCGCGACCGGCTCCACCGCGGTGTCGCAACTGGTCGACAGCTTCGTGGTGCTCTACATCGCGTTCGTACTGGGTCCGCAACAGTGGCCCACATCGCTGTTCATGGCGGTCAGCAGCATCAATTACCTCTACAAGATGCTGGCCGCGATCGCCCTGATCCCGATGATCTATCTGATGCGCCGCACCATCATCGGTTACCTGGGCGTGGAACGCGCGACCCAGCTGCGCACCGAAGCCGCCGGCTGAGCGCTCCAGGCAGCACGGATACAGACACGGATGCGGGCGCGAGCTTCGGCCCCGCCATTCTGCGCAGTGACCTTTGGCCGATGTCATTTCCGGCCGATACGGTGACCCTTGCGGAGCTGCGCGCGATCCTGTCGCGTGTTTGTTTCGCGATCGCCTTTCGCCTTCCACACCGGAGTCCGTCATGACCGCAATCTATAACGCGCGCGCGCCTGCCCTGCTCGCGCTCGCCGTCGCCGCAGTGCTCGCCGGCGCGGCTTCCCTGCCGTTTTCCGCGCATGCCGCACCGCAGGCGGCCCCGGCAGCCGCCACCTCCGAATCGAAGGCGCAAAAGTTGAATCGCCTGTACGCGGAGTACTGGGAAGAGACCCTGAAACTCAATCCGATCCAGGCGACGTTCCAGGGCGACAGTCGCTACAACGACCAGCTGCCGAATTTCCTGACCGCCGAGTCGCGCAAAGAGGCGCACGCCTTCAACGTGCGCTGGCTGGAACGCATCGAGGCCATCGGTCCCGATCGTCTGGGCGGCCAGGATCGGCTGAGTTACGACATCTTCGTGAAGAACGCGAAGGACACCCTGGAGAGCGAACGCTTTCCCGGCCATCTGATGCCGATCAACCAGTTCAACAATATCGCCGGATTCGTGGCGCAGTTGGGTTCGGGCACCAATGCGCAGCCATTCAAGACGGTGAAGGATTACGACGACTGGCGCGCCCGCGGCGGCAAGCTGGCGCCGATCATGGACCAGGCCATCCTCAATATGCGCGAAGGCATGCGCGAAGGCGTGGTGCAGCCGAAGGTGCTGATGCAGAAAGTGCTGCCGCAATTCGACGCCCTGATCGCCGACCAGGCCGAGAAGACCCTGTTCTGGGGGCCGATCAAGAACATCCCCGCCTCGTTTTCCGAAGCCGACAAGACCAGGATCACCGCCGAATACAAGACGATGATCGAGCGCGACATCATGCCGGCCTATCGCCGCATGCGCGAATTCATCGCCACCGAATATCTGCCGGCCTGTCGCGACACCGCCGGCATGGCGGATCTGCCGAACGGCCAGGCATGGTATGCCTTCAACGCCTACGCCAGCACCACCACCCGTCGCACCCCCGCGCAGATCCACCAGACCGGCCTCGACGAGGTCACGCGCATCCACGCCGAGATGCGCAAGGTCATGCAGCAGGTCAGCTTCAAGGGCTCGCTGCAGGAGTTCTTCAAATACGTGAACACCGACAAGAAGTTCGAGTTCGCGTCCGAAGACGCCCTGCTGGCGCACTACCGCAGCATCGAAGCGACGCTGAAACCCGGCTTGAACCGCTTGTTCAACCTCAAGCCCAAGGCCGGCTTCGAGATCCGCCCGATCGAAGCGTTCCGCGCGCAGTCCGCTGCGGGCGGCGAATACCAGCCGCCGAGCGAGGACGGTTCGCGTCCCGGCATCTTTTACGTCAACACCTACGACCTGCCCAGTCGCAAGGCCTGGGACAGCGAGGATTTGTTCCTGCACGAAGCCAAGCCCGGCCACCATTTCCAGCTCGCGCTGCAGCAGGAACTCAAGGGGCTGCCGAATTTCCGCCGCTTCGGCGGCGAAACCGCCTTCATCGAGGGCTGGGGCCTGTATTCGGAAACCATCGGCAAGGAGCTGGGCATCCTCAACGACCCGTACATGTACTTCGGCATGCTTCAAAACGAACTGTGGCGCTCGATCCGCCTGGTCGTCGACACCGGCTTCCACAGCAAGGGTTGGACCCGCGAGCAGGTGATCAAATACATGCTCGACAACTCCGCGACCAGCGAAACCGACGCCGTGGCCGAAGCCGAACGTTACATGGCGATTCCCGGCCAGGCGCTGGCCTACAAGACCGGTCAGCTCAAGATCACCGAACTCCGCGCACGCGCCGAAAAGGCCCTGGGTGCCAGGTTCGACATCAAGGCGTTCCACGATGAAGTGCTGAAGGACGGCTCGGTGCCGCTGGATGTGCTCGAGGCGAAGATCGACCGCTGGATCTCGGAACGCAGGAAGATCTAATCCGGAACCGTCGCTGCCTCATCGGCTTCGCGCGCATGCCCGCA
>JAYUUH010000641.1:0-2349 GCA_043754745.1 Lysobacter sp. | reverse complement strand
AGGTTCGATCAGAATGATCCATCGTCGGAATGCCCTATGCGCGCTCCGGCCTCTCACATAATTTTTCGAGCGAATCGCCATGTCTGCAGATCTTTCTCGCCTCTACGCCGATCACCTCGCCACCCAGCGCGCGCGCGCCGATATCGCGCTCGAACGCGGCGGCTTCGACCATCTGGTCGTGCCCAGCGGCACCTCGCACTATCAGGCGTTCGACGACCGCGATTATCCGTACGCGGTCAACCCGCACTTCAAGGCATGGCTGCCGCTCACCCGCATCCCCGGCAGTTGGCTGGTCCATACCCCGGGCGAACGCCCCAAGGTGATCTATCTGCAGCCGCACGACTATTGGCACGTCGTCCCGCAGGCGCCGAACGGCGCCTGGGTGGAACATGTCGATATCCACATCATCCGCAATGCCGAAGACGCCAAACAACATCTGCCGAAGAACGCCTCGCGTTGCGCGATCCTCGGCGAAGCGCAGAGCGCGCTGGGCGCCTACGGCGCGTTCGCGCCGAACAACCCGCAGCCGGTGCTGGATTACCTGCATTATCACCGCGGCTACAAAACGCCGTACGAGATCGAAATGATGCGCGAAGCCACCCGCGTCGGCGTGCGCGGCCATCGCGCCGCCGAGCGCGCCTTCCGCGCCGGCGCCAGCGAATTCGGCATCCATCTCGCGTACTGCCAAGCCGCGCGCCAGGACGCCAACGATCTGCCGTACAACAACATCATCGCCCTCAACGAACACGGCGCGATCCTGCATTACACCGATCGCGACCGCATGCCGCCGTCGGACATCCGCAGCTTCCTCATCGATGCCGGCGGCAGCCATCGCGGCTACGCCAGCGACATCACCCGCACCTACGCCAGCGATGCCGACGGCGAATTCCAGGCGATGATCGACGCCGTCGACGCCGCGCAGTTGAACATGTGCGCGCAGGTCCGCGCCGGTACGGATTACAAGCGCATCCACCTCGACGCGCATCTCGCGCTCGCCTGCATCCTGCGCGATTTCAAGCTGATCAACGTGTCACCGGAAGTCGCGGTGGAAACCGGCGTCAGCAGCGCTTTCTTCCCGCACGGCATCGGCCACGGCATCGGCCTGCAGGTCCACGACGTCGCCGGCTTCGCCGCCTCCGACGCCGGCGGCGCCATCGCCAAACCCGAAGGTCACCCGTTCCTGCGCCTCACCCGCGAACTCGGCCCCGGCATGGTCGTTACCATCGAGCCCGGCATCTACTTCATCGACATGCTGCTCGACGAATTGAAGGACAAAGGCTTGGGCCCGAGCGTGAACTGGGATCGTGTCGAAACGTTCAAGCCGTACGGTGGGATCCGGATCGAGGATGATGTGGTGTGCACCGAGGCGGAGCCGATTAATCTGACGCGAGAGGGGTTTGCGGGCGGGTGATCGCCCTTTCGTAGGAACAACGCAATTCGCGAATGGAACGACGCGACGACGCTTGTATTGCTCATGGTTTGATCGTGTAGAGCCCGTAGATCGGGTAAGAGAAACGCACCCTCGACTTGTCGAAAAAAATTTGGGTGTGGTCTGTGGTTTTTCCTGGCTGTAGAACTACGAAACCACCATTCACAGGATTTCTGGTCGAAACTCCGAGGACATTATGTGGCACGCATACGGAATAATAGTGGGTTTGTATCTTGAAAATGGAGTGCTCAATCTTCCTCTTGACATCGGAAGTGGTGTAAAAATAGAAGCAGTACCGGAATGGATCAGAACCGGAGATCATCTCGACAGCTTTTCTTTCTCTGAACGAGATGAGATAAGTTGTGCTCAAGTCGCGTTTTCTACTTCATATGCTGCAGAAGCCATTGGGAGTCTTGATCTCGAATGGAAAGGCCAAGAGCCGAGAAGCATCCAGTCAGCAGTTGATGAAAAATTCTCTTTGGCAGGCTTGGCTCTATGGATATCGAAACCTTCGGAATTCTCTTGTGGCCCAAAGCTTCATTTTGAAATGAACAGTGATCCTGGATCGTTCCGCCAATCATCAGTCTCTGAAAAAATTCGTGTCAGTGAAAGCGAGTCAGAAGGTGTTCCGAGTGAAGAAGATTGCGCTCATGCTAAAGACATTCTGAAGGCTCTGCTTTCTTTGGAAAGGAGCGGGAATGTTTTCATGGCAGTCAAAATATTGCTTCACGGTCTTCAGGAAAGCGTAATGGAGATTCGCTATCTGTCGCATTGGATAGTGCTTGAGTCCCTATTTGGTCCAGAGGAAACGAATGAGACTAGGCGGTTTCAAACTCGAGGTGCAACACGGTTAATTACTGCATGGTTCCGTTGGGGGTTTGATCCAAGTCGATCAGTGCGTCGTAAAGCTCCAGCGGTGT
>JAYUUH010000640.1:0-2356 GCA_043754745.1 Lysobacter sp. | reverse complement strand
AATCCTCGCGCTTCGCGGCGTTGTCCAGCGACAGATAGGTCTTGCCGTAGCCGGTGGAGCCGCGCACGTTCGGCACCAGCATCGCCACGCCCATCTCGTTCGCCATGAACTGCGCGGTCGGGTTGAAGGTCGGCTGCGATTGTCCTTCCGGACCGCCGTGGATGTTGATCACCACCGGCAGCTTGCGGTCCGCAGGCACGTTCGCCGGGCGGTAGTAGAACGCCGGGATGGTGCGACGGCTTTTGCTCTGGTTGCCGCCGTCGACGGTGTCGAACGTCGGGTAGCGCACGAGCGTCGGCGCGACGAACTTCGAAGCGTCCAGGCCGCCGACTTCGCTCTGCGTCCAGCGCGTGAGCGTCGTCTTCGCGAGGTCGATCACGAACACGTCGCTGGGCGAGGTCGCGCTGTTCAAGGTCAGCGCCAGACGCGCGCCGTCGGGCGAGAACGCGCCGGAGCCGAACACGCCGATCGGCAACGCCGGCAGCTGGATTTCGCGGTGCGAGGGCAGCGACAGCACCCGCAGTTGGCTGATGCCGTCTTCGTTGGTTGCGTAGGCCAGGTGTTTGCCGTCGTCGGACAGACTGAAGCCGGCGACATCCCACGGGATCTTCGCGCTGAGCACCGTGAGTTTGCCGGTGGCCGGATCGTGATGGCGCAGGGTCTGGAATTCCTGGGCCACGCCGTCCACCGGTTCGTCGGAGACGAAATACACCGACTTGCCGTCGTGCGCATAAGCGAAATCGCCGAACGCGGCCTTGCCGCCATCGACCGGGAACATCGTCAGCGCACCGGTGGCGAGATCGACTTCGCCCGGATACGCCTCGGCCGCGGACACGCCCTTCATCACCAGCAGCTTCTTGCCGTCCGGCGAGAAATCCAGCGCGCGCCAGCTGCCGCCGGCGGTGACCACGGGTTTGGCCTGGCCGCTGGCGATGTCGCGCACCCATACGTCGGTGTCGGTGCCGTTGCGCGCGGTGCTGCGATACGCCAGCAATTCGCCGTCGCGCGAGAACAGCCCGCCGGAATTCTGCGTGCGCTTGCCGTCGGTCAGCAGGGTCGCGTTGCGATTGACGTTGTCGAACCAGTACAGCTGCGAAAATTCGTCCCCGCCCTTGTCCTTCGAGAACACGAAGCCGTCCTGCGCGGCCTTGGCCGGCGCGGGCGAGAGGCCGCCCAGCGGTTCGGGATAGAAGGTCAGTTGTTCGCGCATGCCCAGCGGTTGGCAGACGCGATGCGCCTGGCTGGTTTCCGCGAAGCGGGTGCTGATGAGCAGGCAGCCGTTCTTCGTCCACCCGGCGACACCGGCGCCGCGAGTGTTCTGGTAGCGGTTGAGGCGGTCGATCAGATCCTGCGGGATCGCGGGAATGTTTTCGCTGATGCGGTTACCGGCTTCCTCGCGGACGACACCTTCGGGTTTGACCCCGGCGGTCTGGGCGAAGGCGGGCAGGGTGCAGGCGAAGCCGAGCAGAGCGGCGGTAAGCATGTGGCGGCGCAGCATGGCGGTCTCTCACGGAGGACAGCCTTCGAGCATAGCCGCTGCCGCCGGCCCGCGACGTAGCCGAAAGTCATGGCCCGCGGCGTTAGACTTTGCCCACTGCTTCCGGAGGACGCCATGGTCACTCGTCGCGATGCCCTCAAGACGCTCGGCTGCGGTGCCCTGGCGCTCGCCGCAGGCAGCGCCGCCGCCGCCGCCGCGTCCGATCGGCCGCCCTTGCGCGACGCGATCGCGATCGACGCGCTCACCGGGACCGATCTTTACTACCTGCAGGAAGGCGATCCGGGTATCCCGGACGCGCTGCAGGTATTGCGCGATTGCGGGCTCAGCGGCGCGATGATCGCCCCCGCGCCCCAAGGCCGGTTCTGGTACGACGATGCGGCGTTCGAGCGCACCAGGCGGACCATGAACGAGTGGAAGGCGGTCATCGAACGGCATCCCGATGCGATGCTGATCGTGCGGACCTACGCCGACCTCGAACGCGCGCGCCGCGAGCGCAAGGTCGGCATGATCTTCACCTTCCAGGGCACCGAACCGCTGGGCGAGGATCCCGACCGCATCCCGATGTTCCGCGAGATGGGGCTGCGCGTGCTGCAGCTCACCCACAACCGCCGCAATCTGATCGGCGACGGCTGCATGGAGCCAGGCAACGCCGGGCTGAGCAAGCTGGGTCATGAGGTCGTCGAACGCCTGAATGCGGAAAAGATAGTGATCGATCTCGCGCATGCTTCGCAGCGGACCATGCGTGAGGCCATCCTCGCGTCGAAGCCGCCGGTGTTCATCGGCCACAGCGGCTGCCGCGTCCTCGTCGACGTGCCGCGCCTGTCCTACGACGAAGAACTGAAGTTGCTCGCCGACCGC
>JAYUUH010000639.1:0-6955 GCA_043754745.1 Lysobacter sp. | reverse complement strand
TCGACCGTCTCGGGCCGGGTGGTCGACACGATCAGGATCTGCAACTGGCTGCCCTTGCGCTGCTGGAGCGCCAGCGCCTGCCCTTCGAGCCCTGCGATCTCCGCGGCGCTGAGCGTGCCGGTGATGTCGACAACCGGCGAGGTCAGCGGCGGAATCGGCGCGAGCGCCTGGGCCGGCCCAGCCACGGCCAGAACGAACGCCAGCGCAGGCAGGACGCGACGAAGGAAGGTACGCAGCATGGGTTGTCTCCGCGTCGAAGCGGATCAACCGCCGGCCGGCGCCGGCTGCGGCGCGGATTCCTGTCCTGATGGGACGGGCGCCGACGGCGGGGCAACACTGGCCTGCCCGCCGAAATCGACCTTGGGCGCATCCTGGATCGCGCGTTCGTTCTCCACCGTGAAGCTCGGCTTCTGCGCGTGACCGAACATCTTCGCGGTGAGATTCACCGGGAATTGCCGGATGTAGGTGTTGTAGGCCTGTACCGCCTCGATGTAGCGCCCGCGTTCGACGGTGATGCGGTTTTCGGTGCCTTCCAACTGCGTCTGCAGATTCAGGAAGGCCTGGTCGGACTTGAGGTTCGGGTAATTCTCGGTGATCACCAGCAGCCGCGACAGCGCGCTGGACAACTCGCCCTGCGCCTGCTGGAACCGCTGCAGCGATGCGGCATCGTCGGGATCGACATTGATCTGCCCGACTTTCGCCCGCGCCTCGGTGACGCCGATCAGCACCGCCTGTTCCTGCTGCGCGTAGCCCTTCACGGTGGCGACCAGATTGGGAATGAGGTCGTCGCGGCGCTTGTAGACATTCAGCACCTGCGCCCACGACGCCTTGACCGCCTCGTCCTTGCTCTGGATTTCGTTATAGCCGCAGCCCGACAACAGGCCGATCAGGATGAGAAGAACGATGATGCGCATCGGAGCGCTCCAGGGAGGGGCCGGGAGGCATTGCAGCACTCCCCGGGGACGCGCGCAATGCGGCCCGACCGCTTTATTCTGGAAGCAGGCGTTCCTGCGCCCGCCGCTTCGCCCAGAGGTTCAGGGTCTCGACCGCGGCCGAGAAGCCCATCGCGAAGTAGATGTAGCCCTTGGGCACATGCACCTCGAGGCCTTCCGCGACCAGGAACGCGCCGACCAGCACGATGAACGCGAGCGCCAGCATCTTCACCGTGGGATTGCGGTCGATGAACTTGCCCAGCGGGGTCGCCGCCAGCAGCATCACCGCGACCGCGAGCAGGATCGCCGCCACCATCACCGGCGTCTGGTTGGCCATGCCGACCGCGGCGATGACCGAGTCCAGCGAGAACACGATATCGATGATCGCGATCTGGACGATCACGCCCCAGAACACGTTCGCGGGCTTGGTGTTGATGTCCTCGCTCTCGGGCTCGCCCTTGACGATATCGCGGATCTCGCCGACGCCCTTCACCAGCAAGAACGCACCGCCCAATACCAACACCAGATCGCGGATCGAAATGCCCTGATCCAGCACCGTGAACAGGTCATGGGTCAGCCCCGCCAGCCAGGCCAACGTCAGTAGCAGCGCGATCCGGCTGATGCAGGCCACCGCGATGCCGAACTTGCGCGCTTTCTCGCGCTGTTCGTAAGGCAGTTTGGACACGGCAATCGAGATGAACACCAGATTGTCGATACCCAGCACGATCTCGATCGCGCTCAGGGTGATGAGGGTGATCCACGTCTGCGGATCGGAAATCAATTCCATCATTGCGTTGCTTCCAGTCTGTGGGACCACAGTCCCGGCGCGGCGCCGGGGCGGTGTCGGATGTCAGGGTAGATCAAGGGAATGGCAGGATCACAAATAGCGGTCGCCGAGGATAAGCGCCCAGACCAGCAGTACGTTCATCATAAGCACGAACACCGCGGCCGATCCCATGTCCTTGGCGCGACCGGCCAATTCGTGGAATTCGGGGCCGTAGCGCTCGATCACCGCCTCCACCGCCGAGTTCAGCAGCTCCGCGCTGAGCACCAGCAGGCAGCTACCGATCATCAGCGCGCGCTCCACCGGGGTTTCGCCCAGCCACCAGGCCAGCGGCGCCAGCACCGCCAGCAGGTAGACCTCGAGACGGAACGACGACTCGTGCAGCCACGCGGCGCGCAAGCCCTGCAGCGACCAGATCGTCGCCTTGAGGATGCGGCCCGGGGTGCGCGGAAGGTGTCCGGTGCGGTCGGCCATGTCAGCGGACGCCACGACAACGGCAGTGTACGGACAGGGCGGAAGCCGGCATCGGGCGGTGACCATGCAGTCGGAGGCCGGCGATTTTGCCACAAGCCCCTTGCTCCCGCCCGGGTCGCGCGGTTCAGGGCGTGGTCGCGCGCAGGCGCAGGACCGCCTCCAGTCCCCCACCGTCGCAATTGCGCAGGATCAAACCACCGCCGTGGAGCGCGGCCACCCGGGCGACGCTCGCCAGGCCCAAGCCACTGCCCGGCACGCCGCGGGCGCGATCGACCCGGTGGAACGGCCGCCTCAGCTCGGCCAGCGCCGCCTCGGGCACGCCCGGCCCGCGATCGCCGACCGCCAGCCGCCAACCGCCGTCGTCCTTCGCGAGTCCGGCCTGGAACGGCGCGGCGCCGTGGCGGGCGGCGTTGTCGAACAGATTCGCCAGCGCCCGGCGCAGCGCCAGCGGGCGCCCGGCCAGCGTGGCTTCGACAGGCAACGACAGCTGCCATGCGCGGCCCTGGCGGGCCTCATCGGCAACCAAGGCCTGCAGCATTGCGGCCAGATCGACCGTTTCCAGCGGCTCGTCGCGGCCGTCGCGGACGTAATCGATGAACTGGCCGACGATGCCGTCCAATTCGTCGATATCGCGCTCCATGCCGTCGCGCGCCGCGGCATCCCCGCCTTGATCTTCAAGCGCCAGCGCATAGCGCAGCCGCGCCAGCGGCGTGCGGATGTCGTGCGAGATGCCGGCGAGCATCAGTTCGCGGTCGCGCGCCGCGGCGCGGGTGCGCTCGGCGGCATCGGCCAGCGCGCGCTGCAGTTCGAGGATTTCCGCGCTCGCGAAACGCGGCGGCGCTGGCGGCGGTTCGCCGGCGACGATCCCCGGCGCCGCATCGGCCAGCACACGCAGCGGAAGGGTGAGGCTGCGCGCGAACAGCGCCGCCGCGGCCAGCACCAGCGCGCCGATCGCGATCAGCGAGAGCAGCAGCCCGCGACGCAGCGGCTGGCTTTCGCCCATGACCGGAATGCCGATCCAACCCTGCGTCGGCGCCGCCGCCCGCACCCACAGCCGCGCAGGCGTGCCGGACAGGCGCACGGCGCGTCCGGGGCAGGCGCGCGCCGACCCGCGCTTCGGTGCGGACCAGGAACCGCAGCGACGCCCGCTCGCCGGGCGGCAGCTTGGCGCGCCAGACGATGTTCAGCGCGTCCAGCCCGGACATCGCAGCGTCGCGATCCTGCTGCGACAGCAATGCGTCGGCGGCCAGCACCTGCGCATGCATCGCGCGCGCCACGCGTCCGGCGCTGCTGTCGCGCGTCGACAGTCCGAACGCGACGGCGGCCGGGGCCAACGCGGCGATCACCACCGCGACCAGCAGCAACACCATCCGCGCATGCAGCCGCCGCGGCATCACGATCCGTCGTCCCGGATGTCGTTTGGCCGGCTGTCGACCGGCAGGCTGTCGACCGGCGCGATCTCGACCGGCACGATCTCGACCGGTTCGATCCCGCCCGGCACGAAGACATAGCCCGTACCCCACACCGTCTGCAGCCAGCGCGGATGTTTCGGATCGTCTTCGACCAGTTTGCGCAGGCGACTGATCATCACGTCCATGCTGCGATCGAAGGCATCGTGTTCGCGGCCGCGCGCCGCGCTCATCAACTGATCGCGCGTCAGCGCTTGGCGCGGGCGCTGGAGCAGGGCCGCCAGCACCGCGAATTCGCCGGTGGTCATGCGCAGTTCGCGGCCGTCGCGGCACAGCGTACGCGCGGACAGATCCAATACGCAGGCGCCGAACGCGACCCGGCCGCCGTCGGCCCTGGGCGCCCCCGGCACACCGCGTCCGCGACGCAGCACCGCGCGGATGCGCGCGACCAGTTCGCGCGGGTTGCCGGGTTTGGGCAGGTAATCGTCGGCGCCGATCTCCAGGCCGACGATGCGGTCGATCTCGCCGCCCTTCGCAGTCAGCATCACGATCGGCGTGTCCACGCCCTGCCCGCGCAGGCGCCGGCAGATCGACAGGCCGTCTTCGCCCGGCAGCATCAGATCGAGCACGATCAGGTCGACGTGATTGCGCGACAGTTGGCGATCCAGTTCGCGGCCATCGCCTGCCGCCAGCGTCTCAAAGCCCTGCTGCGCGAGATAGCGCTGCAACAGGTCGCGCATGCGCGCGTCATCGTCCACCACCAGCAGACGGGGGCCGGGCGCAGCGGCATGCGGATCGAGCGCGTTCGACATGCCGCCATTGTCGCCGCTGCCGCATCGCCGGCAAGCACGGATCGCGGTCCGGACCGTTCATCGACGACCGGACTTGTAAACGGATGTGTCCGTCGACGCATGCGGACACCTCCGTTCGCATTCCGATGCGACATGGACACGCATTGCGCCGGGGTCGCGACGCAATCTGCATTCACACCCACCCACGCTTCCCGGAGCATTCCAATGAAAGCGAAACACCTGTTCTTCCTTGCCACCGGCCTCACCGTCGCGCTCGCCGCCACCACCGCGTTCTCGGCCCCGCGGGTGGCGCGCGGCGACGCGATGCTGCCGCCCACCGCCGCTGAACTCGGCATTTCCAGCACGCACGCCCGACAGTGGGACGCGCTGCGCGCCGAGGCCGTGGCCCTGCGTCAGGTCGGCCGTGACGATCTCATCGTCGGCATCAGTGAATTCCGCAACCTGCTCGATCAGCCCTCACCCGATCTGCGCGACTTCTCCAGGGAATCGCAGCGCATCGTCGACGCGCACATGGCCGAAGCGCGTGCCCTGCGTGACCGTCAGCTGGATCTCTACGAATCGCTGTCCCCCAACGAGCAGACCCGCGTCCGTGCTGCGACGGCCGAGCGCCTCGATCGTCTGTCCAAACTGCGTGAACGTCTCGCCGGTTTCATCGCAACAAAAGCGTAAGAGGCCCTTGAGGTCCGAGCCGATACGCGGCCCCAGCGACCTTATCCGAAGCAGCCGCGGAGATGATCGAGGGCATACTCCCGGCTTGATGACGCGCGCGAATAAGATCTAACGCGAGATGCCGATATGTCCTCTGGAACATAAGCTGTAGATGCCTTTTTCCCCAACCGGCATACTCAGCAATGAAAAACATACCGCTGCTGCGTATTTTTACCGGCCTCATTTTACTTCTGAGCGTATTGGCCACAGGCGTGCTTGCGCGCTCGGCTTGGGTGATCGCGCCGTTGGCCGCGACCTTTACCACCGCATTCATTGTCGGGCGCTGGCGGTCATGGCGACTGGCGTTTAAAACACATTCGCTGACGCGCAGCCTGAGCGAGCTGTTGGCGACTTCAGTGATACAGACCGTGATGGTGGCCATGCTGTATCTGATCGGGCGCGGAGCCGCAGCTGTCTTAGGACGCCCAAGCGCGGGCGCGTTCTCGCAGTGGGACATCGGGTATTGCCTGGTGATTGCCATGATCGGACTGACGCTGGGCATTATCGCGGTCTGGCGCGAGCGCAACCATGCGTCAGAACCGTTCGCATCTTTTAGGCAGACTTCGCTTGAGAACACCACAACACCGGCATTGTCGCAGCAGGATGAGATCCGGCTGTTGCCAGGCCCGGTCACGCTGCAAAGCTTTTTTTCCGGCATTCACTACACCCATGGGCGCTATGAGGGGCCCGAAAACACCTACATCGGCACACCCAATTTCGACTCCGCCGGCTCCGACGAGAAAATAACCGTCGCTGAAGCGCGGCTGGGCGTCACCCTGCCCGAGGGCTTACGCGCCCTGTATCGCACCCAAAACGGCGGCTCGGTCAAAGATCTGTGCGTACCAAAACCGGGCATGGAAACACCGCGGCTTTACGACGATATCGTCGCCCCGTTCAGCGGCTATGACGATCTGCTGCCCTGTGAATCTTTGCGGACGCTGTTCGCGTCGGCCACCGACTATGCCGATCCAGAACAGCCCGACCAATCCGATATGTTCCCCGACGGCTGCGCGAAGATGATTATTCTGGCGCAGTGGTATCGGCACACCCTGTTTTTGGACTACGGTGCGGGCGATACGCCCAGCGTTGGTTTTGTCGATTTTGAAGATGCCGACTGGCATGCACATTGCGTGCGCTGGCCCAGCTTCGAGGATTTTTATTCGTCGCTCAGGCACTACGAAACTGTGTAGGGCAACGCTGAAAACATCAGCGTTGCCGCCGCAATCGCAGGAGAGTCTTCAGACCCAACTTTTTACATCTTCGTGCAGCATTTCGCCGCAGAAAGAAAGTGCTCGGGGCTGAAGCCCCTCCTACGTTAGCAAACCATCGTATTGAGACAGCGCCGCAGAATCACTTCCTGCGCGGCGCACCCTGCGGCTGATACAGGCTCAGCATGTTGCGATCCGGGTCGACGAAGTCGATGGCGAGCCCTCCGTCCGGCGCTTCGCTCACCGGCACCACAATCTCGACGCCCTTCGCGGCCAGCGCTTCAGCGTAATCGTCGATACCGCCATCCAGGTTGAAAACCACCACCGGGCTGTCGCCGGGTTTCGCCGGGCGCTGGATGAACACCAGGGTCAATTCGCCGAGTTCTGCGAGTGCAAACGGGCCGTCGTGGCCGTCGATTTCGTTGACCGGCAGCCCCAGCGTGTCGCGGTAAAACGCGACCGAACGATCAAGCACGCTGACGAAAAACACGATGGCACCGACTTTGGCATTGGCGAGCATGAAAACCTCCTGCGGATGAGTGAGCTTATCGGTTGCCGGAGGCTGTCGAAGTGTGAGCACCTCCGCGCGCGGCAGTGCGCAGCACGATCAGATGACCGTCGGCATCGT
>JAYUUH010000638.1:0-2369 GCA_043754745.1 Lysobacter sp. | reverse complement strand
GGAAGTCGGTGGCCACCACCTTGTCCTCGGTGTAGCCCAGCACGCCCTTCATGGCGCCTTGGCTGGCGGCCTTCATCGCCGCGCAGATCTCGGCGTAGGTGGCCGGATTCTCCAGTTCGACGGTCAGGTCGACCACGGACACGTCGGAGGTCGGCACCCGGAACGCCATGCCGGTGAGTTTGCCCTTCAGATCCGGCAGCACCACGCCCACGGCCTTGGCCGCGCCGGTGGACGAGGGAATGATGTTCTCGAGGATGCCGCGGCCGCCACGCCAGTCCTTGTTGCTCGGGCCGTCGACGGTCTTCTGGGTGGCGGTGGCGGCGTGGACAGTGGTCATCAGGCCGCGCTTGATGCCCCACTTGTCGTGCAGCACCTTGGCGATCGGCGCCAGGCAGTTGGTGGTGCAGGAGGCGTTGGAGACGATGGCCTGGCCGGCGTAGCTGGCGCAGTTCACGCCGCGCACGAACATCGGGGTGTCGTCTTTCGACGGCGCCGACAGGATCACTTTCTTCGCGCCTGCGGTCAGGTGCTTGCCCGCGCTGTCCTTATCAAGGAACAGACCGGTGGATTCGATGACGATCTCGGCGCCGATCTCGTCCCACTTCAGGTTGGCCGGGTCGCGCTCCTGGGTGAGGCGGATGCGCTTGCCGTTGACGATCAGGGTGTTGCCGTCGACCGACACCTCGCCCTTGAAGCGGCCGTGGACCGAATCGTAGCGGAGCATGTAGGCCAGGTAGTCGGGTTCGAGCAGGTCGTTGATGCCGACGATCTCGATTTCGTCGCCGAAGTTCTGGACGGCGGAACGCAGGACATTGCGGCCGATGCGGCCGAAACCGTTGATACCAACCTTGATCGCCATGGGCGGGTCGCTCCTGAGCAGGGGTGAGGACGGGGAAGCCCGGCATTTTAGCGGATCGGCGATGAAGCGGCCCGGGGCGCCCGCGTCCCCGACAGCGCCAGGAGCCGGCATCGCGAAACCACCCTGACAGATTTGACCGGTGGCCAAATGTTAAGAATTTGATCATTCTCAATAACGCGCCCGGAAAAGCGCGCGATCGTGTCGACCCATCCAGCACGACCTCATCTTCTTCACAGGAGCTTCACCTCCCATGATCACCCGTTCGATCCGTCGTTTCGCTCCGCTCGCCGCCGCGCTCGTCCTCGGCGGCCTCGCCGCTCCCGCCTTCGCCCAGCAGGCCGGCGAATGGACCTTCGGCGTCGGCGCACATCAGGTCAACCCGAAATCCGACAACGGCAGCGTGGCCGGCGGTACCCTCGACGTGGAGGTCGGCAGCAACGTCCGTCCGACCATTACCGCCGAATATTTCGTCCGCGACAATCTGGGCATCGAAGTGCTGGCCGCGTGGCCGTTCGAGCACGACATCAGCATCGACGGCCTGGGTCAAGTCGGTTCGACCAAGCACCTGCCGCCGACCGTTTCCCTGCAGTACCACTTCGGCGAAGGCACGGTGAAGCCGTTCGTGGGCGCAGGCATCAACTACACCCTGTTCTCGGGCGAAGAGACCGAAGGCGCGCTGGCCGGCAGCGATCTGGAGCTGGACGATTCCTTCGGCCTGGCGCTGCATGCGGGCATCGATTTCAAGATCGGCGAGAAAGGCGCGATCCGCATCGACGCCCGCTGGATCGACATCGACACCGACGCCAAACTCAACGGCGCCGACATCGGCACCGTGAACATCGACCCGCTGGTCTACGGCGCGGCCTACGTGTTCCAGTTCTGATCGTCTGGCTCAGATCGCCGCAGCGCGACGGGCCGTCCATGGCGATCCATGGCGGCCCGATGACTGCAAGGAACGGATCATGTCGGTTACTCTCTCCTCCGCATGATCCGTTCTGTTTTTTCATCCCCGCACCCGCCACGCCCGACACCGCATCGCCGCACCGTTTCGCGGATGATTCCTGCTGTTTGCGCGATGTTGGCGGCGCTGTCGCCCGCCGCCCACGCTTGGAGCGGCTATGGCCATCGCCTGATCGGGCGCCTGGCCGAAACCGAACTCACGCCGCAGGCCCATGCCGAAATCGGACGCCTGCTGCAGGCAACCGATGATCGCAAACGCGAGCGGCGCATGCTCGGCGACATCGCCGACTGGGCCGACGATCTCCGCGACAACCATCCGGAATTGGGGCGCGCCACCACGCGCTGGCATTACATCAATCTCGGCGAAGACCGCTGCCGCTACGCGCCGCGCAAACACTGCCCGGACGGCAACTGCGTGATCGCCGCGATCGGGACGCAGCGCGGGGTTCTCGCCGACCGGAAACAACCCGATGCCGCACGCGCGCAGGCGCTGAAGTTCCTTGTCCATTTCGTCGGCGACGCGCACCAGCCGCTGCACGCCGGCTATGGC
>JAYUUH010000637.1:0-6980 GCA_043754745.1 Lysobacter sp. | reverse complement strand
GGCGCCGGCGACGATGCCGTCGAGAAGCTGGTCTGGGAGCAGCTGCGCACCTGCTTCGATCCGGAAATCCCGATCAACGTGGTCGAGCTCGGCCTGGTCTATGCCTGCGATCTCGAGTCGACCAGCGATGGCCAGCGCAAGGTCAGCATCAAGATGACGCTGACTGCGCCCGGCTGCGGCATGGGCGATATCCTGGTCGACGACGTGCGCAGCAAGGTCGAACTGATCCCCACGGTCATCGAGGCCGATGTCGACCTGGTGTTCGATCCGCCCTGGAACCGCAGCATGATGTCCGAGGTCGCGCGGCTCGAAACCGGGATGATGTAATCGGCGCGCACCGACGGTTGCAGGGCGAATTCCGCATGTTTGCGCAGACAGCTTTGCGCGCGGCGCCATACAACGTGTCCACGAAACATCCTGCTTCTCGCGACCGCCGATCGGCCGTCGCTGGCTGACCACGACAGGCCGAGGCTGCGCCGGTTGGACCGGCGCGGGCCGCGACGCATGCGGATGGGCATCATGATGGCGATGCCGCGACGTCATTCGCGGAGCGATTCCGCGCATTCGAGATGCCGCGACGCAGCACCTCCCGCGTTCGATGGTTCGAGCGCATGCCGACAACGTGAAGGCTGTCGCATCTTCCCACGAAGAGTGCGAATTTTTTTGCCGTCGGTCGTGTCAGCCACGACATGGGCCCGCTTCGCAGTGTCTGTAGTTGACGCAATGCGTCAGTTTCGCTTAGGGTCGATTCAGCCATCCGAGAAGGAGCAGTCTCGATGGCGATGCCGCGCACTTGTCCCGCGTCCTGTCCGCACCGTCGTGTGCGGTCGGTCGGGGTCCCGTGCGCCGGCGAATGCGGGGGCAACCGCACTGGAATATTCCAATCACATAGCACCCAGGGAGAGACAAGCTGTGAATCGATACCGTCAATTGAACGTACTCGCCGCCGCCACCGCGCTGGCACTGTTCGCCACCGGCGCTTCGGCCGCCGGCCGCACCGACCTCAACCTCGAAGACATGAGCCGCGTCGCGAAGAGCAACGCCGCCATCGCTGCGTCCGGCGCAGTGGACATGGCGCATGCCCGCCACGCGCAGGCCCTCGGCCTGGACAGCGAATCGCGCCTGTTCCTGCTTGATCGCAAGACCGATCGCGGCGTGCGCAATCACCGCTATCAGCAGACGTTCCGCGGCCTGCCGATCTTCGGCGAGCACGTGATCGTCAACGAAGACGAGAACGGCAACCTCCGCAGCCTGTTCGGCCAGAAAGTCACCGGCCTCGCCAGCGAGATCCCGGCCGGCAAGCCGCGCCTGAGCAGCACCCGCGCCCTGGCCATCGGCAAGAGCGCGGCGCTTGGCAATCGCGTCGGCTTCATGCGCACCAGCGCGGAAAAATCCGAGCTGATGATCCACATCGACGACAACGGCGCAGCGCGCAAAGCCTATGTCGTGTCGTACTTCGCCGACACCCGCAACGGCGGCTCGCCGTCGCGCCCGACGATAATCGTCGATGCCGATACCGGCCGCGTGCTGAAGCAGTGGGACAACCTGCAGCATGCGCTCGTGGGCACGGGCCCCGGCGGCAACGCCAAGACCGGCCAGTACGAATACGGGACCAACTTCGGCTTCCTCGACGTGGCGCAGAGCGGCACCAGCTGCACCATGAACAACGCCAACGTGAAGACCGTGAACCTCAACGGCGGCACATCGGGTTCCACCGCGTTCTCCTACACCTGCCCGCGCAACACCGTGAAGACCATCAACGGCGCGTATTCGCCGCTGAACGACGCGCATTACTTCGGCAGCGTGATCTACAACATGTACAACGCGTACATCGGCAAGCCGCCGCTGACCTTCCAGCTGACCATGCGCGTGCACTACAGCACGAACTACGAAAATGCGTTCTGGGACGGCTCGGCGATGACCTTCGGCGACGGCGCGACCACGTTCTATCCGCTGGTCAGCCTCGACGTAGCCTCGCACGAAGTCTCGCACGGCTTCACGTCCCAGAACTCCAACCTGACCTACTCCGGCCAGTCGGGCGGCATCAATGAAGCCTATTCCGACATCGCCGGCGAAGCCGCCGAGTACTACAACAACGGCACCAACGATTTCCTGGTGGGCGCGCAGATCTACAAAGCCAACGGCGCGCTGCGCTACATGGCCAATCCGCCCCAGGACGGCCGTTCCATCGGCAACGCCGCCAACTTCGTCAGCGGCATGGACGTGCATTACTCATCGGGCGTTTACAACAAGGCGTTCTATACGCTGGCGACCACCGCCGGCTGGAACACCCAGAAGGCGTTCCAGGTCTTCGCGCGCGCCAACGATCTGTACTGGACCGCCAGCACCGACTTCAACCAGGGCGCGTGCGGCGTGCAGACAGCGGCGGCCGACCTCGGCTTCACCGTCGCCAACGTCACCTCGGCCTTCTCTGCGGTCGGCGTGAGCTGCGCAGGCACCCCGCCGACCGGCACGGTCGTGCTGAACGTCGCGCTGGCGCCGCAAGCGACCAACACCACATCGCCGACGTATTCGGTGACCGTCCCGGCTGGCACCACCAGCCTCGTGTTCAACATTTCCGGCGGCACGGGCGATGCGGACCTGTACGTCAGGCTCGGCGCCGCGCCGACCACCACCAGCTACACCTGCCGTCCGTACACCGGCGGCAACAACGAAACCTGCACCATCAACAACCCGGCCGCCGGCAGCATCTACTACACCAACGTGCGCGCCTACTCGGCGTACTCGGGCGTGACGCTGAAAGCCACTCGGACCCCGTAAGGCGATCGTGCCTGCCGTCGCAAGGCGGCAGGCTGGGCGTGTGGATCTTCGATTCGAGGAGTGCTGTTTCACCCCAATGCAAGGCCCCGGCGCAGGTCGGGGCTTTGCTTTTTCAGGGCGGAATAGCTGGTCTTTTTGGCGCCCGCGGATGTTGCTATGCAGCAAAATGTTCCGGAGTCATGGCGATGATGTGCGTAATCTCGTGATCTGTTTCACAGTTCCGGCCCGCAATTGTTCTTTTTCCGATGGGCTATCCGATCCGTCATACCGATGAGCGGCTGCGCAGCGTCAAGAGTTGACGCAGCACGTCAGTTCCGTTTAGGGTCGATCAAGTCATTCATCATGGATGCAAGCTGAATGACCCGAGCGCAGCGCCCAGGTTTCCGATCGCCCCGACGAGGTGCGACAGAGCCGGGGAGCGTTCTACCGGCGGATGCGGGGGCATGCCGCCATGGTGGAGTCTCGCTCCGCGCGAGCCGTTGGCACGAGGATATGCGCAGCACATTGCTCCAGCTTCATTTGGTTTTCTTGGATTCCGGGGACAGATTGGACGATGCGTAAGGTGACGAATGCGGCGGCGATCGCCGTGCTGGTGCTTGCTGTGGGCAATGCCCTTGCTGCCGAGGCGGGCGAGTCGACGACCGGCTGCCGGGATGGCGACGCCGCGTGTCTCGACACCGTGCAGGTCACCGCGACCAAGCGTCCCGAATCCACCCTGCATATCCCGGCCGCCACCACTATCGTCGGCGGCGAGCGCCTGCGCGAAACCGCGCCGCAGACACCGATGGACGCGCTGCATGGGGAAGTTGGCACTTTCGTGCAGCAGACCACGCCGGGGCAGGGCGTCGTCATCGTCCGCGGATTGAAGGGCTCGGAAGTACTGCATCTGGTGGACGGTTTCCGGCTCAACAACGCGATTTTCCGCAATGCGCCCAACCAGTACATCGCCCTGGTCGACGGCCAGAGCCTCGATCGCATCGAAGTGGTGCGCGGCCCCTCCAGCACGCTGTACGGCGGCGACGCGATGGGCGGCGTGGTGCACATGCTCACGCCCGAACTGGATTTCAGCGGCGATGCCTGGACTTGGGACGGCCGCCTGCGCGCCATCGCCGCCAGCGCCGACGACTCGCTGATCGGTCGAGCCGAAGTCAGGGGCGGCCGCGAAGGCATGGGCCTCGCGCTCGGCGTGACTTCGCAGGAAGTGAACGATCTGCGCAGCGGCGATGGCAAGACGCGCCCGTTCACCGGCTTCACCCAGCGCAGTCTCGATTTCAAATGGCAAGCAGGCATCGCCCCAGGCCACGAACTCATGTTCAGCCTGCAGTATTCCGAACAGCCGCGTACGCCGCGCTACGACGCGCTGGTGCCGGGCTTCGGCCAGGCCGCGCCCGAGAACGCGATCTTCTTCTTCGAGCCCCAGGAACGCCGTTTCGCGCAGTTGCGCTGGCGCATCGGCAATCCCAACGCGCTGTTCGACAACGGCGAGCTGCGGCTCGGCCGCCAGATCGTGGTCGACGATCGGCGCACCCGCGCCACCGGTGCGCCGAATCTGGAACACGAGCGCAACCGAGACGCCACCACCGGTGTCGCGGGTCAGTTCGGCAAGGCGATCGGCGAATACCATCACCTGAGCTACGGCTTCGAGTTCTATCGCGACGATGTCGATTCGTCTAAGACCCGCACCAACATCAACACCGGTGCCTTCAGCGTGCGCGCGCCGCGCTTTCCGGACGGTTCGCGCATGGATGGCATGGCCGTCTATGCTGCCGACGACTGGCGCCACGGTCGTTTCGATCTGAATTACGGCCTGCGCTACAGCCGTTTCGATATCGAAATCCCCAGCGCCGGCATCGCGCCGAGCGTGTCGCTGACGCCGGACGATCTGACCGGCAACGTTGGCTTCGCATTCGAGTTGAACGACGACGTGCGGCTGGTGGCGAATCTGGGACGCGGCTTCCGCGCGCCGAACATTTTCGACCTCGGCGTGTTCGGCGTGCGTCCTGGCAACCGCTTCAGCACGCCGAATCCGAATCTGAAACCCGAATCCGTCACAAGCCTCGACGGCGGCGTGAAATTCGGCGGGGAACGCTTCAGCGGCGAACTCATCGCGTTCCGTTCCAGTTATCGCGACAAGATCACCAGCGTGCTCACGGGCAATGTCATCGGCGGCGCGCTGGAAGTGCAGAACCGCAACGTCGCCGAGCTGGATCTGTGGGGCGTCGAAGCCGGCGTGCGGTGTCGCATGCCGTCTCCGGACCTGGAGTTGTACGCCACTGCCACCTACACCCGCGGCGAGGAAGACACCGACACCGGCACGATGCCGGCCGATCGCATCCCTCCCCTGTACGGCAAGCTCGGCGCGCGCTGGCAGGTCCGCGAATCGCTCGGCGTCGAAGCCTATGGCCTGTACGCGACGCGCCAGGATCGCCTGAGTTCGCGCGATCGCATCGATCCCCGCGTCAATCCTCAGGGCACCGCGGGCTGGGGCACGCTCAACGCGCGCGTGGCGTGGCGGGCAAGCGAGCACTTCGATCTTTCGCTGCGCGCCGAAAACCTCGGCGACAAACATTATCGCGAACACGGCTCGGGTCTCGATGAGCCGGGCCGCAACATCATCCTGACCGCCGATTACAGCTTCTGAGTCCCACGACATGCCCAAACCCCGATTCCCGATGACGTTCCGCCCGTTCGCTTTCGCTTCGATGCTCGCCTGCGGTTTTGCCGCTGCCTTGGCCGTGTCTCCGGCACTACTGGCCGCCGAAACCGGGCAGGAATCCGCGGACACCATGCGCGAGCCGCAGCGCCGCGACGACAGCTTCACGTTGCCGGAAGGCCAGCCGATCCAGGTCGACAATCCTTATGGCAGCGTCTACATGCGGTTCGGCGGCTACGTGCACCAGCTCGATATCCGTTCGACCGTGCAGCAGCCCGATGGCGCGGCGACGATCGCATTCCAGCCCACGGCACGCGATGGCCGTTTCGAAGTCGCGCCGCGGCTTCCGGAAGGCGTCGAACTGGCCCAGGGCCAGCGCATCGATCTGGTGCTGTACGTGCCCAAGGGGCATGCGGTCTCGGTCCGCACCGCCTCGGGCGTCATCGAAAGCCGCGGCTTGAAGAGCGATATCGATCTGGGCAGCGAGTCCGGCGAGATCGCGGTGCGCGGCACCGAGGGCACCGTGCAGGCGCGCACCGGCGACGGTCGCATTGAAATCTCGCTCGACGATCGCGCGCCGCCCGGTTCGATTCAGCGTTTCACCAGCCGCACCGGTAACGTGGCCGTGAACGTCAGCGACAAAATAGACGCTGAAGTGCGCATGTCGACATCGCAGCAATTCGCGACCGACTACTCGCTCGTCGTCGAGCATCGGGACGGCGAGGAGCCCGACAAGATCGCCACAGCCGTGGTCGGTACGCCGAAAACCGGGAAGGACAAGGCGCTGATCGTCCTGGAAAGTCTGGTGAGTGAAGTGCGCCTGCTGCGCAAGGGCGTGTTCATCGACCCCTGAACGTCATTCGATACGCACAGCGGGATATATGCCCGCCTACGGAACGGAATGCCGAGTGTTGTCGTGTTTGATCCAAGAAAGTATTCGCTCCAGAAGCCGAAAGCCGAGCGATTCCGTTTTAGCCACAGTTATGTGATGAGGATTGAGTAATGAAACGAATGACATTCAAAAGCGCCTGGAAGGCCGCGGCAGTGATGCTGCTGCTGCCGTGCGCCCTGATGGCCGCGCCGCCCCAGAGCGGCAAGGTCAAGAACCCGGGCCGTCCGCAGATCGGACAGCCGGTGACCGCTCACAGCATCAACGTCGATCTGCGCAATCTGCCGAAGGCCAAGCCGTGGACCCCGGGCATGGGCATCCGCGAAGCGCATCGTCGCCAGTACACGCCGATCGGCAGCAAGGCGCCGCATGCGCCCGCCGACAAGCCGACTGCTTCGGACCGTCTGCCCGAGCTGCAGAATCTCTGGGACAAGAGCCCGAACGCGCGTCGCGCCAAGGCGTCCACCCGCGCCAGCAACCGCGTCAGCATCAACAACCCGAACACCGGCGTCAGCCCCGGCGATCCGGTGGTGGAAGTCGGCGCCAACCACGTGATCTACGCCGTCAACAGCGGCGGCTCCGGCACGTACTTCAACATCTACAACAAGACCGGCACGCTGGTCTCCGGCCCGACCACATTCGGTTCGCTGGCGCCCG
>JAYUUH010000636.1:0-6988 GCA_043754745.1 Lysobacter sp. | reverse complement strand
CGGCGAGTTCTACACGCCGCGTGCGGTGACGCAGTTCATCGTCGAGCAGATCAATCCGAATCTGAAGAAGCGGGAAACCATCCTTGATCCAGCCTGCGGAACCGGCGGTTTCCTGACCTGCGTGATAGATCATTTGCGCAAGCAGGCCAAGACCGATGCCGATGAGGCATACATCCAGGACTGTTTCTCCGGCATCGAGAAAAAACACCTGCCGCACGTGCTGTGCATGACCAATCTGATGCTGCACGGCATCGATATGCCATCGAACGTGCGCCATGACAATACCCTCGCCCGCCCGCTGCGCGACTGGGGTCCGAAGGAGCGCATGGATGTCATCGTTACCAATCCACCGTTCGGTGGGATGGAGGAAGACGGCATCGAGTCCAACTATCCGGCAGAGTTCCGCACCCGCGAGACGGCGGACCTGTTTCTGGTGCTGATCATGAAGTTGCTCAAACCGGGCGGCCGTGCGGGTCTGGTGCTGCCCGACGGCACGCTGTTCGGCGAAGGCGTGAAGACCCGTATCAAGGAAGCCCTGCTGCGCGAATGCAATCTGCACACCATCGTGCGGTTGCCGAACGGCGTGTTCAATCCCTACACCGGCATCCGCACCAACCTGCTGTTCTTCACCAAGGGCACGCCGACCAAAGAGGTCTGGTATTACGAACACCCCTACCCGGCCGGTGCCAAGAGCTACAACAAGGGCAAACCGATCCGGATCGAGGAATTCGAGGCCGAACGCGCGTGGTGGGGCAAAGAGAAGGACGGCTTCAAGTCGCGGGTCGAAAACGAGCAGGCCTGGCGCGTGTCCATCGATCAGATCAAGGCCGGGAACTACAACCTGGATCTGAAGAATCCGCACAGCACCGACACCGGGCCGGGCGATGTCGATCAACTGTTGCCTGAGTACGAAAAGCTGCTGGCGCAGATCGCCGAAACCCGCGCCGCGCTGAAAGCCCAGCTCATGCAGGCATTGATGCGATGAAGCCGGCGGAACTCGCGCTGTATCGTGACCTGCTCGGCGACATCCACCAGCGCGTGCGCCGGGCGCAGCAGCGTGCGGCGCTCTCGGTCAATGCCGAGATGCTGTTCATATACTGGGACATCGGCAAGCTGATCGCGGCCCGGCAGGCGCAGGAAGGCTGGGGCGCCGGGGTCATTCCGCGGCTGGCGGCCGATCTGAAGAACGAGCTGCCCGAGCAGAAAGGCTTCTCGGAGACCAATCTCAAGCGGATGGTGCAGTTCAGTCAGGCCTATCCGGATCTGTTCGCAATCGGGGCACAGCCCGTGCCCCAAATACAGGGGTCGAGCACGACGACGGGCGATGCGGCAATCGGGGCACCGCCTGTGCCCCAATCCAACGCAGGGGCGGCATCGGCCTTGTCGTGGCAATCCACCATCGCCCGGCTCAGCTGGGGACATAACATCCTGCTGATGCAGAAGCTCAAGGATCTACCCACGCGGCAGTGGTACGCGCAGCAGGCGCTGGAACAGGGCTGGAGCCGAGACACATTGACGCAGCAGATCCAGAATGAAGCGCATCGGCGCCAGGGCGGCGCCATCACCAACTTCGCGCAGACGCTGCCGGATGCGCACGCCGCCCTGGCGCAGGGCCTGCTGAAAGACCCGTATCTGTTCGACTTCCTCACCTTGGACGAAGCCTTTCACGAACGCGAGCTGGAAACGGGCCTGCTGCGGCATCTGGAAAAATTTCTGATCGAACTGGGACGCGGCTTCGCGTTCGTCGGCCGGCAATATCGGCTGGAAGTCAGCGACCGCGAGTTCTTTCTCGACCTGCTGTTCTACCACCTGCAGTTGCGCTGCTTCATCGTCGTCGAACTGAAGAAAGGCGACTTCAAACCCGAGTACGCCGGCAAGATGAATTTCTACTGCTCCGCCGTGGACGACCTGCTGCGGCACCCGCAGGACACCGCCACCATCGGCCTGATCCTGTGCCAGACCAAGGACCGGGTGCTGGCCGAATATTCGCTGCGCGATATCCACAAACCGATCGGTCTGGCCGATTACGAACTCACCCGCGCGCTGCCTACTGCGCTTGCTTCCAGCTTGCCGAGCATTGAGGACATCGAAGCCGAGCTTGCCCATGAGATCGATGAGGAGGGTGCGCGATGAAAATGGAGACTTTTTTCGAGAAATTTGAGCTGTTTGCTGAGGCGCCAAATGCGGTAGAACGGATGCGCGAGTTGATTCTTGAGCTCGCTGTCCGCGGGAAGCTCCTCGAAAAAGCAGATCATCCGCCATCGGGGATGGGATCCATTGAGCCAGAAAGAAACAAGAAAATTCCAACAAAAATCGAACCTGCAGTTGAACCACTGTTCTCAATTCCGCAATCTTGGAAATGGACAAGACTTGCAAGCCTTGGCGATATAAACCCGCGGAATTCTGCAAGAGACTTGGAAAAAAGCTCTTTTGTACCGATGGCTTTAATATCTGCAGAGTACGGGAAAAATAATTCACAACAAGAACGGCTTTGGGGTGAAATTAAGAAGGGGTACACTCATTTTATGAATGGCGATGTTGTCATGGCGAAAATAACGCCATGCTTCGAAAATCGAAAATCCTGTGTCATGTCTGGCTTGATCGGCGGATTTGGCGCTGGAACAACTGAGCTACATGTTTTCCGTGCAGCAAAATCAAATGTTATTCCAGAGTACGTCATCATTTATCTGAAAACTCGCGGGTTCATTGAGCGTGGCATTTCAAAAATGACTGGCTCTGCGGGCCAGAAGAGGATTCCTAGCAGTTATTTTGCGGAGTCTTCATTTCCTCTCCCACCACTCACCGAACAACAACGCATTGTAAGCAAAGTCGACGAATTGATGACAATGGTTGACCAGCTCGAAGCGCAGATCGAAAAAGCAAAAAAAACCAGCGCAGCATTGCTCGATGCCGCCATCCATGAATTGCTGAACCCGCGCGAGGCCGCAGTCGACCGTACCGGCATCGGCTGTCATGTCGTGCACATGCTTGCCGACCGCAAGACCTTCGGACGAACGGCGCTGGCCAAGTTCGCCTATCTGGCGGAGACGCATGTCGGGCTGCCGTTCAATGGGCAGTACCTGCGTGAAGCCGCCGGCCCGCTGGATCCATGGATCTATCGCTTTGAAGAAGAAGCTGCTCGTGAGCGCTGGTTCACGTTCGAGAATACCTCCATCCACGATGGGAACAGAAAGATCGTCTACCGCAAGGGCGACACGCTGGAAGCAAAAGCCAGCGAGGCAGCGGCAGCGCTACCGCAAGCGCAGCGCGACGAGCTGGACCGCGTCCTTAAGCTGCTCGGCGGCAAGCCGACGGAAGAGGTCGAGATAATCGCCACGCTGTTTGCGGTCTGGAACGACTTCCTGATCGATGGGCATTCACCCAGCGACGAGAACATCGTCACCGGGTTCCGCGAGCATTGGCACGAGAAAAAGCAAAAGTTCGCAGCGAAATCGCTTCATGTCTGGCTGGACTGGATGCGCCGCAACGGTCTGGTGCCGATAGGGCGCAGCCCGCGCACGCAGCAGCACCCCAAACTCGACCTGCACTGAACGGACGATCGTATGCCCATCCACCACGCCATCTGGACCGTCGGCGACCTGCCCGCCTCACTTTTGCCTGGCAAGCTGGTCAGCGAACAGCAGCTCGAAGACATGATTGTGGCCGACCCGCGCATCCTGTCGAACGAGTGGATGTTGATCGGGCGGCAGGAATGCACCTACGGCAAGCACCGACTCGATCTGCTGGCGATCACACCCGACGGTTCGCTGGTGCTGATCGAATTGAAGCGCGACCGCACACCGCGCGAGCTGGTGGCGCAGGCGCTGGACTATGCGGCATGGGTCGAGATCTTGTCTGCCGAGCGCATCGCGGAGATCTATGCACGTTTTTCCAAGGGCGACAATTTGAGCGAAGCGTTTTTGAAACGCTTCGGCGCCGAACTGGACGAAGGCACGCTGAACACCGCGCACCAGATCATTCTGGTCGCATCTGAGCTGGATGCTTCGACCGAACGCATCATCAACTACCTCAACGCGCGCGATGTCGCGATCAATGCAGTGTTCTTCCAGGTGTTCAAGCACAACGACGGGCTGTTGCTGAGTCGCGTGTGGTTGATCGACCCCAGCGAAACCCAGGCCAACGTCATCAGTGCGGCCCGCGTGCGCGGCGAAAAAGAGCCTTGGAACGGCGAGTTTTATGTGTCGTACGGGCATCGCTCGTGGGAAGACGCACGCAAGTACGGCTTTGTCAGCGCTGGCGGCGGGCGTTGGTACAGCAAGACTCTCGACAGCCTGAACCCGGGCGACCGCATCTGGGTGAAAATTCCGAAGACCGGCTATGTGGGCGTGGGCCGCGTCGTCGAAACCGTGCAACCGGTTCGCGACATGATGCTGACGACAGATGCCGGGCTGAAACCCGCGTTGGAGGTGCTGGAAGATCGCACAGAGTTCGCACAGTATGCCGACGACCCCGATATGGCCGAGTACGCGGTGCGGGTGGAATGGCTGGATGCGGTGCCCGAGTCGGCAGCGATCAATGAAGTCGGCCTGTTCGGCAATCAGAATACGGTCTGCCAACCGACAACCGTGAAATGGCGGCACACCGTCGAGCGTCTCAAAAGCCGTTTCAGGGATTGGGATACCGCGCCTGTTCGTTAGGAGCTCGGGGCTGAAGCCCCTCCTACGGGTTTGCGGCGGCGTGCCTCGCTGCGGATTGACCTTGCTGGCGTTACGGGACACCCTTCCGGCCTTGGCCTGCGGCGGTGCGGGCATCCGGGAGTGGGCATGGCGTCGGGGACGGGATCGGGCATTGGGTCGGGCACGGGAATGAGCGCGATCAAGATCGTCGGCTGGGGACTGCTGTCGCTGTTCGCGGCGTTCTGTCTGGGCACGGTGGCGCTGTCGCGGGGCGAGACGATCAGTGCGTTCTGGATCGTGGCGGCGGCGGTGTCGATGTTCGCGATCGGGTATCGCTTTTATTCGAAGTACATCGCGGAGTACGCGCTGCGGCTGGACGGGACGCGGGCGACGCCGGCGTGGCGGCGCAACGATGGGCTGGATTACGTGCCCACCGACAAGCGGGTGTTGTTCGGCCACCACTTCGCGGCGATCGCGGGTGCGGGGCCGTTGGTGGGGCCGGTGTTGGCGGCGCAGATGGGTTATCTGCCGGGGATGCTGTGGATTCTGTTCGGGGTGATCTTCGCCGGTGCGGTGCAGGATTTCATGGTGTTGTTTCTGTCGACGCGCCGCGATGGGCGGTCGCTGGGCGACATGATCCGCAGCGAGATGGGCAACGCGGCCGGGCTGACGGCGATGGTCGGCATTCTGGCGATCATGGTGATTCTGCTGGCGGTGTTGGGGCTGGTGGTGGTGAAGGCGCTTGCGATCAGCCCGTGGGGCACGTTCACGGTGGCGATGACAATTCCCATCGCGCTGTTCATGGGCATCTATCTGCGCTGGCTGCGGCCGGGGCGGATCATGGAAGTGTCAGTTATTGGCCTGGTGCTATTGCTGGCGTCGATCTGGTTGGGCGAAGCGGTGGCGGCGTCGGCAGTGTGGGGGCCGCGCTTCACGTTCGACGGCAAGGCGCTGGCGTGGCTGTTGATCGGCTACGGATTCGTCGCCGCGGTGCTGCCGGTGTGGCTGCTGCTGGCGCCGCGCGATTACCTCAGCACCTTCCTCAAGATCGGCACGGTGGTGCTGCTGGCGGTGGCGATCCTGTTCGCGATGCCGGAGCTGAAGATGCCGGCGATGACGAAGTTCATCGACGGCAGCGGCCCGGTGTTCTCGGGGTCGCTGTTCCCGTTCCTGTTCATCACGATCGCGTGTGGCGCGATCTCGGGTTTCCATGCGCTGATCAGCAGCGGCACCACGCCGAAGATGCTGGAGAACGAGCGCGACGCGCGGGTGATCGGCTACGGCGGCATGCTGATGGAAGCCTTCGTCGCGATCATGGCGCTGATCGCGGCCTGCGTGCTGGAGCCGGGCCTGTACTTCGCGATGAATTCGCCTGCGGCGCTGATCGGCACAACGCCGGAATCGGCGGCGGCGGCGATCTCGAGTTGGGGGTTCGTGATCACCCCGGAGATGTTGACCGCGACCGCGAACGAGATAGGGGAATCGACCGTACTGTCGCGCACCGGCGGCGCGCCCACGCTGGCGGTAGGCATGGCGCAGATCCTGCACGGCATGGTCGGCGGCAGCGGCATGATGGCGTTCTGGTACCACTACGCCATCCTGTTCGAAGCGCTGTTCATCCTCACCACCATCGACGCCGGCACGCGCGTGGCGCGCTTCATGATCCAGGAAGTGATCGGCGTGGTGTACGCGCCCTTCCGCCGCACCGAAAGCTGGACCGCGAACATCGTCTGCACCGGCTTGGCGGTCGCCGGCTGGGGCTGGTTTCTGTACCAGGGCGTGGTCGATCCGCTGGGCGGCATCAACACGCTGTGGCCGCTGTTCGGCATCGCCAACCAGATGCTGGCCAGCATGGCGATGATCTTCGTGTGCGTGGCCATCGTGAAGATGAAGCGCGAACGCTATCTGTGGATTCCGGCGGTGCCGACGGTGTGGCTGCTGGTGTGCACGATGACCGCGGGCTGGCAGAAACTCTTCCACGCCGATCCGAAGATAGGCTTCCTCGCCAACGCCGACAAATTCGGCGCGGCGCTGGCCTCGGGCGAGGTGCTGGCGCCGGCGAAGTCCTTACAGGACATGGAGCGGATCGTCTTCAACAACCAGCTAAACGCTTCGCTGTGCGTGCTGTTCATGAGCGTGGTGACGCTGATGCTGATCTTCGGCATGCGCGCCGCGCTGGTCGCGCGCCGGCAAGCAGAACCGAGCGTTAAGGAGAACGATTATGTCGCGATCGATGCGGTTCGCTGAGCGCCTGCGCAGCGCGTGGCGATTGCTGGCGCAGACCGGGCGCCTGATCGTGGGCGTGCCCGACTACGACCTGTACCTCGCGCACATGCGCCGCACGCATCCGG
>JAYUUH010000635.1:0-7030 GCA_043754745.1 Lysobacter sp. | reverse complement strand
ACTGAAGTCCGCTCTACCGGCATATGCTCTACCAACACCCGCTCACCCCAGCGCTTCCAGCCCCAGCGCGGCCAACATCCCGGTCATGCGCCCCGCTTGCATCGCCTGCTCGCTCGACGCGTTGCCCTGCTCCGCGCGCTTGGCCACGCCGTGCGCGATCGCGGCGAGCCGAAAGAAGCTGAAAGCCAGCACGAACGGCCAGTCGACCGGGATCGGCCGACCGGTCAGCTGCGAATAGCGCGCGAGCAGCGCCGCCTCATCGGGAATGCCCAACGCCGCGCGGTCCAGCCCGGCCAGACCCGGCAACGCCGGATTGCGCGGCAGCCGCAGCGCCATGCAGAAATACCCCAGGTCCGCGAGCGGATGGCCCAGCGTCGACAGTTCCCAATCGACGATGGCGATGACGCGCGGCGAGCCGGGATCGAACATCAGATTGTCGATGCGGAAATCGCCGTGCGCCAAGGCGACCACGCCATCGTCGGCCGGGCAGCGCGCCGGCAGTGCGCCGATCAGCGCATCCATCGCCGGAAGCGGCCGCGTTTCGCTGGCGAGGTACTGCTCGGTCCAGCGCTTGATCTGGCGCTCGAAATAATTGCCCGGCTTGCCGTAGTCGCCCAGACCGACCGCATCCGGATCGATCGTGTGCAATGCGGCCATCGCGTCGATGATGCCGGTGTATATGTCGCTGCGGCCGACCGGCTCCATGTCCGGCAACGACGGGTCCCAGAAGATCCGGCCATCGACGAACGACATCAGATAGAACATCGAACCGACGACCGACGCGTCGCTGCACAGATGCAGCGGCTGCGCGACCGGCACCGCGGTGCCGTGCAGCGCCTGCAGTACGCGGAATTCGCGATCCACCGCATGCGCCGACGGCAGCAGTCGACCCGGCGGTTTCCGACGCAACACATACGTGCCGCTGGCCGCATCGATCCGATAAGTGGGATTGGATTGACCGCCCTTGAACTTGGTCGCGGTCAGCGGGCCGCGAAAGCCGGCAACGTTCGCTTCCAGATAGGTCGCCAGCGAATCGGCCGGAATATCGAGCGGATGCGTCATGTCTATGCCTCAGGAAGTCCGTAGGAGGGGCTTCGGCCCCGATGCGTTTGCGATGATGCGTTCGATAGAAAAGCATCGGGGCTGAAGCCCCTCCTACGATCATGCTTATTTCAGCATCGATCGCGCGAGCGAGGCGATATGCACTTCGTCCGGGCCATCGGCCAGGCGCAGCGAACGCGCGCCGGCATAGGCCTGGGCCAGGAAATAATCCTGCGACAGCCCGCCGCCGCCGTGGATCTGCATCGCGCGATCGATCACCGCGCAGGCCATGCGCGGCGCGACGATCTTGATCATGCCGATCAGATCCTTCGCGCCCTTGTTGCCGTGCGCATCCAGTGCCGCAGCTGCCTGCAGCGTAAGCAGGCGCGCCTGTTCGATCTCGCAGCGCGACAGCGCGATCGCTTCCTGCGCCATGCCGTGACCGCCCAGCGGGCGACCGAAGGCCTCGCGGCCGCGCGCGCGCGCGACCATGAGTTCCAGCGCGCGCTGCGCGAGACCGATCAGGCGCATGCAGTGATGGATGCGCCCCGGACCTAGTCGCGCCTGCGCGATCTCGAAACCGCTGCCGGATTCGCGCAGCAGATTGGCGACCGGCACGCGGACGTCCGCGAATTCGATCTCGACGTGGCCGTGCGGCGCATCGTCGTAGCCGAACACCGTCAGCGGCCGCAGCACGCGCACGCCGGGCGTCGCCATTGGCACCAGCACCATCGACTGGCGGCGATGCGCAGGCGCTTCGGGATCGGTCACGCCCATCACGATCATGATCTCGCAGCGCGGATCGCCGGCGCCGGTGGTCCACCACTTGCGGCCGTTGATGACGAACTCGTCGCCGTCGCGCACGATCGGCAGTGCGATGTTGGTGGCGTCGGAACTGGCGACATCGGGTTCGGTCATCGCGAACGCGGAACGTATTTCGCCCGCCAGCAGTTGCGGCAGCCACGGCGCCTGCTGTTCGGACGTCGCGAAATGCACCAGCACTTCCATGTTGCCGGTATCGGGCGCGCTGCAGTTGAACACCTCGGGCGCGAACAGGCTGCGGCCGGTCAGTTCGGCGATGGGCGCGTAGTCGAGATTGCTCAGGCCCGCGCCGTGCGTCGCATCCGGAAGGAACAGGTTCAACAATCCCTGCGCCTTGGCCTCGGCCTTCAGCGATTCCAGCAGCGGCGGAATAGTCCAGCGCATCTGCGGATCGGCGGCATGGGCGTGGAATGCCGCTTCCGCCGGAATGATACTTTCGGCCACGAAAGCCGCGACCGCGGACTGCAGTTGGCGCGAGCGTTCCGAGAAGGGGAATAGTGTGGCGATGCGTGGGTTGCTCATCGTGCGTTGCTCATGGTGTCCTCGAAAGCGTGCGTGAAGGCGACATCAGTAATACGTCCACAGATCGCGTTCTCCGTGCAGATGCGGCAGCGCGTTCCACGAGCCCATCCGCAGGCGGCTGCCGTGCGGATGGAACTCCGACAGCGCGCTGTTGCGCAGCGACAGATTGAGTTCGACCGCGCGCGCGTTGGGCACGTCCAGCGCGATCTGCGCCAGCCGCGAGATCACGCCGCCGGAGCTGAGCACCAGCACTTCGCCGTCGCCCGCCAGCGCTTCCAGCCGCTCGCCGGCCGCCTGCACGCGCAGGCCGAACGCGGACCAGCTTTCCGGCAGCCCCGGAAGTTCGTCGTTCGCCCACGCCAGCAGCGCCGCGTGCAGCATCGCGGCCACATCGCGCGGTTGCCCGCTGCGGCTGGCCGCGGCGATCGGGTGCTCCGGATCGCGCGCCAGATACGCGCCGAACACCGCTTCGTGATCGAACTCGGCGAAGCCGGCATCGGCCACGGGCTCGGGCAGCGGCAATCCCTGCGCGGCGAAGGCCTCGGCCACGCCCTCGGCGGTCTGCCGGTGCCGGCGCATGCCGCCCACCACCACCGACTGGAAACGATGGCCGCCGCGCGCCAGCCAATCGCCGAGCCGGCGCGACTGCAGCCGCCCGCGCTCGGACAGGTTGTCGTAATCGGCGGCGCCGTAGCTCGCCTGTCCGTGACGGACCAGCAACAGACTCATTCCGGGCGCCCCGCCGGCACGTAGCGGTTTGCGGGGCGGGGCGGAATCGGAGCGATAGCGGCATGCAAGGACACTGTAGACAAGAGCAGGCATCCAATTAAGCGTCCACGGCATCGTACGCGTCGAGCTTGGCTGGTCAAGCTTGGAAAGGTGGCCATTCGCACAGAATGGCCCTGCTTCAGACAGAACCAATTGATGCTGCCCGCAAGCATTGGCTGACAATTCCAGCCATTCGGGCTAACTTGCCGCATCCCTGCGTCTTTCAGCTGGTCCTCGCCACGATGGCATCCATAGAGACCTCCAACTTCCGCGTTCTGGCACAGCACGATGCGCAGCTCATGCGGCTTGGGCGTCTGGCGGAACGGTATTTCGCTGAAGACCCCAACACCTGCCTCCTCAAGTTGCGCCAGCTCACTGAGGGCTTGGCGCAACTGGTCGCTTCAAAAGTGGGCGCATTCAGCTCGATCGAAGAAAAGCAGGCGGATCTCCTCAGCAGGTTGCAGTCGCACGGCATCCTGCCGCGCGAAGTCGCCACCCTGTTCCACCAGGTGCGCAAAGCCGGCAACGAGGCCAATCATGCCCCTCAACTCAGGGGCGGAAGTCACCACCGCACCGCGTTGACGATGCTGCGCTTCAGCTGGCAACTCACCATCTGGTTTCATCGGACATTCGAGGATGAGCGCTTCGCCTCGGGACCGTTCCTGCCGCCGCAATCGCCTACCGATGAAAGCAGCGAACTGAAAGCCGAGCTGGAATCCCTGCGCGTTGAACTCGATAGCTTTCGCGCCGCCCATCAGCAAACGACCGAAGCCCTGAACAATGCCCGCAGCGAAGCCGAAACCCTAGCCAGCGAACGCAGCTTCTGGGAAGGCATGGCCGCTGAGGCTGAGCAGGCAAAACACGCGCTTGCCCAGCGCCTGCAGGCATTGCAGACCCAGAACGCCACGCAGTCGCCGACTGCGTTCGGCGCGCTGGTCGGAAAAGCCAATGCCGCAGCCGCAACGCTGCAACTGAGCGAGGCAGACGCCCGTCGTCTCATTGATCAGCAGCTCGCTCAAGCCGGCTGGACCGCAGACTCCACCACACTGACCTATGCCAAGGGCGCGCGCCCCCAGCCGGGCAAGCATCTGGCCATCGCCGAGTGGCCCACCGACAGTGGCCCCGCCGACTACATGCTGTTCTCAGGGTTGCAGCCGCTCGCCGTCGTTGAGGCCAAGCGTCGCAATATCGATGTCTCCGCGGCCCTGCAGCAGGCCAAGCGCTACAGCCGTGGCTTCATTGCCGTAGCCGATACCCAGCTGCATTCGCAGAACTGGGGCAGCAACGGCGAGTTCCGGGTGCCGTTCGCATTTTCGGCCAACGGCCGTCCCTATCTGCGACAACTGGCCACCAAAAGCGGCGTCTGGTTCTGCGACCTGCGCCGGCCCGACAAGATCGGCCATGCGCTGGACGGCTGGTACACGCCTGAAGGTTTGCAGAGCCTGCTGCGGCGCGACGAGGACCGTGCCAATGCCGAACTCACCCAGACCGGCTTCGAATATGGATTCGCGCTGCGCCACTACCAACAAAACGCCATTCGCGAAACCGAACGCCGCATCGCACAAGGCCAGCGCGAAATCCTGCTGGCCATGGCCACCGGCACCGGCAAAACCAAGACCTGCGTGGCGCTGATCTATCGCCTGCTGAACGCACAGCGCTTTCGCCGCATCTTGTTTCTGGTCGACCGCTCCGCCTTGGGCGAACAGGCCGCCAATGCCTTCAAAGACACGCGCATGGAGCGCTTTCAGACCTTTGCCGACACATTCGGCATCAAGGAACTGGACACCCAGACGCCCGCAGCAGACACCGCCGTGCATCTGGCCACCGTGCAGGGAATGATGAAGCGTGTGCTGTCGCCGGCCGATGGTGTCGCCCCGCCCACGGTGGATCAATACGACTGCATCATCGTCGACGAATGCCATCGCGGTTACACGCTTGACCGCGAAATGTCGGATACCGAACTTGGCTTCCGCAGCTTCGACGACTACATCTCCAAATATCGTCGCGTGCTGGACTATTTCGATGCAGTCAAAATCGGCCTCACTGCTACGCCGGCACTCCATACCACCCAGATCTTTGGCGCGCCCGCCTATTCGTACAGCTATCGCGAAGCCGTCGTCGATGGATTCCTCACCGACTACGAACCGCCGATCAAGCTTTACACCGAGCTATCAAGCAAAGGCATGACCTGGCGGGTCGGCGAAGAGGTCAAGGTCTACCACGCGGACCGCGGCCAGATCGAACTGTTCAAGCGCCGGACGAAATCAAACTGCAGGTGGACGACTTCAACCGGAAAGTCATCACCCGTGCCTTCAACGAGGCCATCTGCGGCTATCTGGCTCAGGAGCTCGACCCCGGCAGCCGGCATAAGACCCTGATCTTCTGCGTCAACAGCGACCATGCCGATCTCGTTGTTGACGTTCTCAAGATCGCATTCGAAGCCCGATACGGCGCGGTCGAAGACGACGCCGTCATCAAGATCACCGGCAACGCCGACAAACCGCTGGAGCTGATTCGCCGTTTCAAGAACGAACGCCTGCCCAACGTGGCGGTCACGGTGGACCTGCTCACCACCGGCGTGGATGTGCCCGAGATCTGCAATCTGGTGTTTCTGCGTCAGGTCAACAGCCGCATTCTGTTCGACCAGATGCTGGGCCGCGCCACCCGGCTGTGCGATTTCGACGGGGAACCCAAAGACAGTTTCCGCGTGTTCGATGCGGTGCGCATCTTCGAATCCATCGGCGACATGACCGCGATGAAACCGGTGGTCGTCGACCCCGGCATCGGCTTTGCGCAGCTCGAACGCGAGCTGGTCAACGTCGAGGACGATACCGCGCGCGCGCTGGTGCGCGACCAGTTCATCGCCAAACTGCAGGCCAAGAAACGCCACCTCAACCCTGAAGCCGCGCAGGATTTCGAAACCAGGGCCGGCATGCGCCCGGATGCCTTCATCGCCCAGCTCAAGGCGATGACGCTGGCGGATGTGGCCGCCTGGTTCACGCGCCACCCCGGCCTGGGCGAGATCCTCGACCGCAAACGGCAGGGCAACGGCACATCGGTGTATGTCTCCGACCACCCCGATGCCCTGCAGCGCGTCGAGCGCGGCTATGGCACCGCCAGCAAGCCCGAGGACTATCTCAGCGCATTCAAGGCGTTCATCGACAGCCATGGCAATACCCTGCCGGCGCTGGTCGCAGTGCTGACCCGCCCGCGCGACCTCACCCGCAAGCAGTTGAAAGAACTGCTGTTGGCGCTGGATGCGGCCGGCTTTACCGAAGCTCGGCTGGCCACCGCGTGGCGCGAACTCAGCAATCAGGACATCGCCGCGCGCATCATCGGCTACATCCGTCAGGCCGCCATCGGCGATGCCCTGGTGCCCTACGCCGAGCGCGTCGATCATGCCCTGCAGACCCTGCTGAACCATCCGCCCGGCGGAACCCCGTGGACCGCACCGCAGCGCGACTGGCTCAAGCGCATCGCTGCGCAGACCAAAGCCAATCTGCTGGTGGATCGCGACGCACTGGACGACCCGGACCTGATCTTCAAGCGCGAAGGCGGCGGCTTTTTGCGCCTCGACAAACTGTTCCAGGGCCAACTGCAGCCGGTGCTGGATGCCTTCAACGACGCGCTTTGGCATCATGCCGTAGACGAAAAGTCCGCCTGATCAATGCTGATCTGATCCAATGCCGGCCCGGTCATAGACCAGCCGGCCCCCGAACGTGCGTCACCCCTCGCATTCCCAAGAAAAAGACCCATGACCCACGTCGTCAAACCCGTCACCTCCGAAATCGTCGCCAAGCTCTGGAACCTCTGCAATGTTCTGCGCGACGACGGCGTAACCTATCACCAGTACGTCAGTGAGCTGACCTACCTTCTG
>JAYUUH010000634.1:0-7039 GCA_043754745.1 Lysobacter sp. | reverse complement strand
AAAAAATGAAGAAGTCGGGTTATCTGACCGAGCAATTCGTGATCGATCTCGCGACCAAGGCCGGCTTCGTGCTGGACGCGCGCAGCGATGTCAACGCGAATCCGAAGGACACCGCCGATCATCCCAACGGCGTTTGGACGCTGCCACCGACCAACCGTCACGACGCAGAAGACGCGGCGATGTATCAGGCGATCGGAGAAAGCGATCGCATGACCTTGCGATTCGTGAAACCGGCCAAATAAATCGAATCCGATAGGACGATTCTGTAGAGCGGCCTTCAGGCCGGCCCAAGCAGAACCCGATCGGCGACGACATCGGGGCCGTGCCCACGGCTGATGAAAACGAAACGGTTGCGTATAGGAAGCAGCAGCCTGAAGGCCGCTCTACGGGAACATTGTTCATCGCCATGCTGATCGCGTTCAACAAACCGTACGGCGTGCTGTGCCAGTTCACCGATCGCAGCGTGCCGCCGCGCTCCACGCTTGCGGGCTTCGGGCTGCCGCCGGACGTGTATGCCGCCGGACGGCTCGACCACGACAGCGAAGGCCTGTTGCTGCTCACCGACGACGGCGCACTGGCGCATCGGATCACCGATCCGCGCCACAAGCTGGCGAAAACCTATCGCGTGCAGGTAGAAGGCGAGCCGCAACCCGAACAACTCGACGCGCTGCGTCGCGGCGTCGAGCTCAACGACGGCATGACCGCGCCGGCGCAGGCGAAGCGGATCGAAACGCCAGCGCTATGGCTGCGCGACCCGCCGGTGCGCTTCCGCAGGACCGTGCCCGATGCGTGGCTCGAACTGGTGATCGGCGAGGGCCGCAACCGTCAGGTGCGGCGCATGACCGCAGCGGTCGGATTGCCGACGCTGCGCCTGGTCAGGGTTGCCATAGGCGATTGGCGGCTGGACGATCTCGCGCCGGGGCAATGGCGGGAATGCCGCATCGGTTAAGGCCGATGCGGCATCCGTGGTGTTGCCTGGTCTTCCGTATCGGTCTCTCGTATCGCTCGACAACAGGATCGATGAGCGTACCGATCAGCGGGATTTATTCCGCGCTGGACTTCGCGCGCTTGCTGCCGTTGGTGGTGGTCTTGCGCGTGCGCGGGGTGCGCTCGCTGGTCGATTCGGTCTTGCCTTCGCTCTTGTCGGCGGCCGTGACCTTGACCTTGGTGCCGTTGCTGCGGGTGACCTTGCCGGAGATCGCAGCGCGAGGCCCATCCACGCGCGCATCGGCATGCCGGCGGTAGGCACGGTAGGCGAGCACGCCCGCACCGACCACGCCGACCGCCAGCAGAACGCCCGGATTGCGGCGGACCAGCGTGGTGGCGACCTTGGTACCGGCCTTGGCCACGCTCAGCGCCGCGCCCGCTTCGATCCACTTGGGCAGGCTCGGCAAGTGCGAGGACGTGGATTCAAGCGTGCGGCGTGCCTGGCGGACGAGAGCGGTGCCGCTGTCGGACAAACGATCGATGGTGCTGTTCATGGCGTGCTCCTGGGGCGGCTGCAGCGCAGCGATGGCGTGCAGCAAACGCCGTGTGGGTGGCGGGAAAAGGCATCCGCATTGTCGACGCCGATGCGCCGCGCGCAAGCATGCGACGTGTCGCATGTCCGTCGACGTTCAGATTGCGCCGATGTGCGATGCGATGCCGCCGCGAATCATGCAAACCGCGCTGCGCGCCGGGAATTTCGCATGACTGTTGCGCATCCGGCCGAAGCGCATGGCGCCCGGCGCGACGCATCCTTCACGTGCCGCGCGGCTTCGCGCGATGCGTCGCCTTCGCGCTCCACGGATCGTCCGGCCACGGATGCTTCGGGTAACGGCCCTTCATTTCCTTCTTCACTTCCGGATAGGTCCGTTCCCAGAAACTGCGCAGATCCTGGGTGATCTGCAGCGGGCGTCCGCCGGGCGACAGCAGGTGCAGAGTCAGCGGCACGCGGCCGTCGGCGACGCGCGGCGTATCGGCCAAGCCGAACAATTCCTGCAGTTTCACCGCGAGCACCGGCGCCTTAGGCGCATCGATCGCGGTGTCGTAGGCGTATTCGATGCCGCGCTCCATGCCCGACGGCACCACGATGCGCGTCGGCGCGAGCGCGTCGATGCGCTGGCGCAGCGCCCAGTCGATGCTCGATTTTCCGACGCCGGACTTCAAGGCTTCGCTCAGTTCGTCTTCGCTCAACGCGTCGAGTCGGGTCTTGCCGACGAACGCGGGCCGCAGCCACGTATCGAGACTCGCGAGCAATGCCTCGTCCGACAGATCGGGCAATGACAGTTCCGGCATCCACGCGCGCAGGCAGCGCACGCGCGCGCGCCACTGCGCCAGCGATTCGCGCCACGGCAGCGCATCGATGCCCAGCGTCCGCACCGCGTCGGTCAGCGCTTGCGCGGCCTGCGCCGGATCGACGCGGCCGGCGGGCCGCGCATCCAGCACGATGCCGTCGAAACGCTGCACGCGCTCCACGACCAGCGCGCGTCGCGTGTCGTCCCAGCGCACTTCGTCGCGATCGGAAAAACGCGCGGCGAAATCGCGACGCAGCCGTGCTTCGTCGACCGGCGCGGCGCGCAGCACTTTCGCGTCCTTCGCCTCAAAGCGCAGATCGCAGGCGACGATCCACGGTTCGCCGATCATCGCGCTGTCGTCGAACAGCTGCGCCATGCGGCCGTTGGCCAGCGGATAGCGGCGCGGATCGCTGCCGTGACGGTAGCCGATACGGTCCGGAAACGCGTGCGCCAGCAGATCGCCCAGCGCATGCGCCGGCACGCTCGCCGGCGGCTTCGCATTGCAGCGTAGACGTTTCCGCCACTGCGTCGCTGCTGTTTCCAGCGCTTGCAGCGACGAGCGCACCGCGTCCGGCGGGGTGCGCCCCTGACGATGCGCCGCCAGCGCCTGCCAGCGCGCGGCCAATGCATCGCTGCGGCCCTGCCCCGGCGTGGCGCGCAGGGAATCGCGCGCTTCCAGCAGCGCGGCGAGGTCGCAGGCCAATGCGGTTTCGGCATCGTCCTGCGCGGACAGCAGCATCGCCGCCAGTCGCGGATGCGTGCCGATCGCCAACATCCTTCTTCCGGACGCGGTGATCCCGTTGCCGCCATCCAGCGCGCCGAGACGCTGCAACAGATCGCGCGCGGCGGCCATCGCTCCGGTTGGCGGCGCGTCGACGAAGCGCAGCGCGTCGCTGCCCCAGGCCGCGAGCTCCAGCGCCAGCGACGCCAGTTCGACCTGCGCGATCTCCGGCCGCCGCTGCGGCTCCAGCCGCTGCGATTCCGGCCAGAGTCGGTACGCCCAACCTTCGGCGACGCGGCCCGCGCGCCCGGCGCGCTGATCGGCGGACGACTGTGCGATGTTCACCACGTCGAGGCGCGAGAAACCGCTGTTCGGGTCGTAGCGCGGCTCGCGCGCGAGGCCGCTGTCGATCACCACCCGCACGCCGGGGAGGGTCACGCTGGATTCGGCGACATTGGTCGCCAGCACCACGCGGCGGCGACCGTCCTGCGAAGGCTGCAGGACGCGCGACTGTTGTTCGACCGGGAGTTCGCCGTGGAGCGCGAGGATTTCGATGGAAGTGCTGCCCCCACCCATTTGCGCTGCGCGCAAATCTCCCTTCCCTGCACGCGGGGGAGGGTTGGGGAGGGTGGCGCTCTGCAACAGAGCCTCCACCTTCCCGATCTCGCGCTGCCCCGGCAGGAACACCAGCACATCGCCCGGATGCTCGGCGAGCGCATGTTCCACCGCGCGTTTCACCTGATGCTCGATCGCCTCGTCGCGTCGCGCCGGGAAGTGTGCGACGCGCACCGGATGACTGCGGCCGGCGCTCGACAGCCGCGGCGCGTCGAAAAACGCGGCCAGCTTCTCGCCGTCCAGCGTCGCCGACATCACCACCAGCCGCAGGTCTTCGCGCAGTCCCGCTTGCACGTCCAGCGCCAGGGCCAGGCCCAGATCACCGGCGAGATGGCGTTCGTGGAATTCGTCGAACAGGATCGCGCCCACGTCGTCCAGCATCGCGTCGTCCTGCAGCATCCGGGTGAGGATACCTTCGGTCACCACTTCGACCCGGGTCTTCGCGGACACCTTGTTCTCGAAACGGATGCGATAGCCGACCGTCTCGCCGACGGCCTCGCCCAACTGTTTCGCCATGAATTGCGCCGCCGCGCGCGCGGCCACGCGGCGCGGTTCCAGCATCACGATCCTACGGCCCGCCAGCCATGCGGCGTCGAGCAGCGCCAGCGGCACCTGGGTGGTCTTGCCGGCGCCGGGCGGCGCTTCCAGCACCAGGCGCGTGCCGGCGGTCAGCGTCCGCCGGATCTCCGGCAGCAGCTCGGCGATGGGAAAGTCGTGTCGCGAGGTCATCGCATCAGGCTAACAGCCATGGCGAGCGGCAGCCGGACTGCCCCGGGCCGCCGTTCGTCGGGGCGTGCCAAGCGGCCGGGGTTTTCGGTGGCGGTTGTCATAACGCCGGGCTAGATTGCGCCCTCCATACAGGACGGGATCTCCCCATGTCGCGTGCGCTTTCCATGCTGTCGCCCTACGTGTTGTCCCCCTTGGCCTGCGCCCTGCTCTTCGCGAGCGGCGCCGCCCAGGCGGACGTCTTCATCAACGAATTCCATTACGACGATTCCACCGCCGCCGGCGATATCGGCGAGCGCATCGAGATTGTCGCCACCGCGGGCGAAACGCTCAGCAGCTACCGCGTGTATCTCTACAACGGCTCCGCGCCGTCCGCCGCCGTCACCTACGACAACGACCTCGTGCCCGCGGGCAGTCTGGTCGGCTGCGGCGGCCAGGTGCGCATCGCGACCCTGAGCTACCCCAGCAACGGTATCCAGAACGGCCCGAACGACGGCATCGCGCTGGTGAACCCCAGCGGCCAGGTCGTGCAGTTCATCAGCTACGAAGGCGGCATCACCGCCAGCAACGGTCCGGCCGCGGGCATGACCAGCACCAATCTCCCGGTCTCCGAAAGCGGTTCCGACGCCGCCGGTCGTTCGCTGCAGCTCGGCGGCAGCGGCGGCCTCGCCAACTTCACTTGGCGCGCCGCGGCCACCCAGACCTTCGGCTCCTGCAACAACAGCCAGAGCTTCTCCGGCACCACGCCGAACCCGCTGCCCACCGTCACCTCGACCACACCGGTCAATGGTGCGAACGATTTCCCGGCTGCCGGGAATCTCGGCATCACCTTCAGCGAAGCGGTCGTCGCCGGCCCCGGCGCGTTCACCCTGGGCTGCGCCACCTTCGGCGACATCAACATCACTTGGCCCACCACCACCGCGGCGACGAGTTTCAGCATCGATACCGGCACGGCGCTCCCCGCCGGCGTGGCCTGCACTTTCACCGCGATCGCGGCCAACATCCGCGATGCCGGCGATGCGCGTCCGGCGTCGAACACGGTGGTGAACTTCAACGTCGCCAGCGGCGGCGGTGGCGGCACCGGCTATTACTCGAAGGTCAACACCAGCAGCCCCTCGCAGCTGCGCTGTTCGCTGCACGCGACCATCAAGGGCCATACCGCGTATCCGTACAGCGGCGGCACCACCAACACGTGGTCGATCCTCGAAATCGCCGATGAGGATCCGAACAACAGCGGCCGCATCCTCGACGCGTACCGCAACCGCAGCTTCGTCAAGATCACCGATCGCGCGGGCAGCGGCACCGGCCTGAAGTACAACCGCGAACACAGCTGGCCGAACTCGCTGGGCTTCGGTTCCACCACCGGCAACCTCGGCCTGCCGAACGCGCCATACACCGATACCCACATGCTGTATCTCACCGACTCGGCCTACAACGCCGATCGCGGCAACAAGCCGTACGCCAACTGCAGCGCGGCTTCGGGCTGCGGCGAGCGCGTCACCGAAGTGAACAACGGCCAGGGCGGCGGCAGCGGCGCGTATCCGGGCAATTCCAACTGGGTGAAAACCCCGGACGGCAACAGCGGCTCGTTCGAAGTGTGGGGCAAGCGCAAGGGCGACATGGCCCGCACCATCCTCTACATGGCGATCCGCTACGAAGGCGGCACGCATCCCACCACCGGCCAGTCCGAACCGGATCTGGAACTCACCGACAACCGCAGCCTGATCGTCATCACCTCCAGCTCGCCGGCCTACATGGGCCTGCTGTCCACGCTGATCGCTTGGCATCAGGCCGACCCGCCGACCGCCGCCGAGCGCGAGCGCAACGAAGTGATCTACAGCTTCCAGGGCAACCGCAACCCGTTCATCGATCACCCGGAATGGGGCACGGCCGCGTTGTTCACCTCGGCGAAGCCGGCGAGTTGTCAGTTGAATTGATTGCTGCGACAGCGTGATGGTTTACGGAAACGCCGGCAGGGAACTGCCGGCGATTTTGTTTGGGCGCGGAATTCGACGAAGCTAATTGATCCGCTACGATCGTGTTTGAATTTGCTTGCGTAGGAGGGGCTTCAGTCCTGAGCAGCCTTTCGATTGGGTTTGCCGCCTGAAGATCGGGCCTAAAGGCCCTCCTACGAGGGATGCAGAGTTCAACTTCTCTGGCTGGATCAATCTGTAGAAGCTCTGCGTTAGCTCCATAGCTGCGGCCGATAGTTCACAGCCAGAATCTCGCCGATTGACATCCATGAGCGGCGGAGTACAGTATTTTTTTGCCGCCCTGCTTCGTGGGCTATCAGGCGTTTAGGTGTCATGGTTGGATCCGTACAACCTGAAGTGATCAACAAACTCTGCCCAGAGCTCCGTGCAATCGTTGAGGCGGAACTGGCGTTTGGCAACGTCATTACTGAGACCAGCACCACATGGGGATTGGGTGACGGCACCGTTTGGTTTGCGAGGCGCTGTTAGGCCGTAACTGCGACCCGAGCAAGCTGCTTTGATGGAGAAAACGATGAATGATTGGGAAAATGCGAGTAGTGATACGTGCCTGAGCGCTCGTGGAAGTACAGGACGCCGGAAAGCCCTGGCCGGTCTTTAAATATGCCGCCGTGGTGCGTGTAAAGAACATGCTCTACTTGAGCAGGATCAACGCAGGCCGTGAACTCTCCAAATAAGCAGACGGTGTACGGCATACTGCTTCCTGATTC
>JAYUUH010000633.1:0-2394 GCA_043754745.1 Lysobacter sp. | reverse complement strand
CTGCGCAAGCCGGCTTATGCGGATTTCCTGGCGCTACGCGACGACGCGCAGACCCTTGGCGGCTGGTACCGGAATCGCGTGTGCCGGGTGGTGCTGGTGTTCATCCTCACCAACATCGGCAGTGCGATTGGCGTGTGGATGGCTGGCGCACGGATTCTTGGAAAGTTGCTGTAGCAGCCACGCGGGCGCCTGAACCACATCGCCGATCCACGCCGAACAAATCATGGGCCGGACCACGGGGTTCGACCCATGAAACATGCAAGGGAATCATGCGGCTGGTTGCGCCCGCAATTCGCGCCGCTGTTGCCTGCTCAGACGCGCGCGCCTGACCAGATTGCCGCTGCCGTTGCGCAGGTCGTCCAGCAGCGCATAGATGGTCGGCAGGAACAGCAGGCTGACCACGGTCGAGAATGCCAATCCTCCGGCAATCGCCCGCGCCATCGGGTAGTACGGTGGACCGTCGCCGGCAATCTGGGCGTTGGACAGCGCGATAGGCACCATCGCCAGGATCGCGGTACCCATCGTCATCATGATCGGACGCAGGCGCTCGCGACTGCCTTCCACCAGCGCATCGGTCCGACTCATTCCGCGCCGACGCAGATTGTTGATGTGCTCGACCATCACGATGCCGTTGTTCACCACCACGCCCATCAGCACCAGGATGCCGATGAAGGCCATGATGTTGAACTCGGTGCCGGTCAGCCAGAACAACCAGAACACGCCAAAGATCGAGAACAGCACGCAGCTCATGATTGCCGAAGGTAACAACAGCGACTCGAACACCGCCGCCATCACCACGTAAATCATCACCAGCGCGATGATCAGGTTGAACATCATCTGCTTCATCGCATCGTCGTCCTGCTGGAACCCGCCGCCTTCGAAGCTGTAGGTGTAACCGGCCGGGAACGGGATCGTCTTCAGCGTATCCTCCATCGCCTTCCGCGCATCGGGCATCGACACCTTGTCGGCGAGGTTGGCCTGGATGGTCAGCGTGGTCTGGCGGTTGGAGCGTTCGATCTGCGACGCCGCTTCGCCGATCCGCACGTCGACCATCGCCAGCAATGGCACGATCCGGCCGTCCGGCGCGCGCACGGTGAACGCGGAGATGTCCTTAATCCCGTAGTCGTCGGAGCCGGCGAAACGTACCCAGACCGGCACTTCGGTATCGCCCTGGCGGAATTCGCGCAACGGCGCGCCGCGCAGCGCCAAGCCGACGAACTGCGACACTTCCTGGGCGCTGAATCCGAACGTTGCCGCACGTTCGCGGTCCACCCGCACCGACAGCTCGCTGTTCTGGTCGCCGGTGTTCACGCGCACGTCGCGCAGTTCCTTGCGCCGGGCCAGGATCGGCACCACGCCATCGCCGATCTCCTGCAGCATTTCGGACGAGTCGCCGACCAGCATCACCTGGACGTTCTGGGCAAGGCCGCCACCGCCGCCCGGGCCGCCCTGGTCGCCGATGCCGATGTTCGCACGCGCCGATTTCGGCAACGCCTCGCGCAGCGATTCCACCAGTTTCTTGGTTTCGGCCGGCTTGTCGATATCGAACTTCACCTGGGTGCCGCCCCAGCCTTCCTCGCTGTAGAACGAGTAGATCTGGACGATCCGGTACTGCTTGCGGTTCTTGTCGAGGAAGGTCTCGATCTTGAGGATCTCGTCCGACATCTGCTGCTTGGTGTAGGCGCCGTTCCACTGGTAGAAGATATCGGCTTCGCCGACCTCCTCGCCGCCGAACATGTTGGTCTTCATCTGCGTCGCCGGGATGACGCTCAGCAGCACGATCAGCAGGATGCCGAGGACGCTCTTGCCGCGATGTTCCAGCGTCCAGCGCAGGAACGCCGCGTAGCGACGCTGCATGCTGGGGATCAGGCCGCGGTCGTCGCGCACCAGCGGCGGCGTCTTCATCCGCGCGGAGAGCATCGGGATCAGGCTCACCGCCACCAGCCACGACGCCAGCAGCGACACCGAAATGGTGATCGCGATCTGCGACATGAAGATGCTGAGCATGTTGCGGTCGCCGAACAGATTCGGCACGAACACGATGCAATGGCAGAGCGTGCCCGCGGACAGCGCGATCGCGACGTTGCGGGTGCCCACCAGCGATGCGAGCCGCGGCTGGCCGGGCATGCGCTCGCGTTCCTGGTAGATGCTCTCCACCACCACCACGGCATTGTCCACCAGCATGCCGACCGCGAGCAGCAGGCCCATCATCGTCAAGATATTGAGGGTGACGCCCGCGAAGTACATGAAACCGAGGGTCATCACGAAACAGATCGGGATGGCCGTGGTCACCATCAGCGTCGAGGGCCAGTGACGCAGGAAGAAGTACAGCACCAGGATCGACAGCAGCAGGCCGACCAGTCCGGCTTCGGCAAGTTCCATCAGCGAGCCGGT